>JBKJVO010000047.1:0-4253 GCA_046717305.1 Candidatus Limnocylindrales bacterium | reverse complement strand
GTGCAGGGACACGCGGTCAGCGCCGGCGTCACCGGGGGGACCGGCTGGAGGACGGAGCCCGCGGGATCCCGCCCGAACAGATTGATGTAGATCTCGGCCGTCCCTCCGGCCCAGCACGCCTTCGCCTTCGTGAAGCTCGTCGAGGTCCGCGTGGTCGGCAGGATCGCCCGGCAGTTCGAGCTCACTTCGGCGCTCGCCAGACCGGCATCAGCGAGGATCTTGCCGGCGTTGATCGCGAACCACTGTGGGGCAAAGCCGTGGTCGGAGGTGGCGAAGATGGTTTCGTCGCCATCGAGCAGGCTCTTCCCGAGGGCGAGCGTCTCGTCCGCCGTCACGTAGGCGCCGCGAATGTAGCCCTCGCGGGCCGCGACTCGCCCGTCGGGGACGTCGTCGTTCGTAGCGTCGTCGTAGTACGGGTTCGGGCCGCCATCGATGTCCGTCGGGGTGACGAGAGCCATGAACTGGTGGCTGAACTCGTCCGTCGCCGGGTAGCCCATGAGGAGCAGGTCGGGCTGGAAGTGGAGCCCCGTGACCGAGCCGCTGACGGTCGGGACCGGCGCGGCTCCCAGGATGTAGCGGGCATACGCCCAGTGGGCGTCCTCCCACTTGAGGCCCTGCTCGACGTACGTGTCCTCATCGATGATCCCCGCCTCGAGCGGAGCGAAGTCGGCCGCCGTGGAGGTCGGGAAGTTGGCCGCGAGGAATTGCTCGAAGGCGGCCGAGCCTGACGTGCCGAGCGCGAGGTAGCTCGCATTCGATCGCGCGATCGAGGTGAAGTACAGGCCGAACTTGGAGAGGTCGGGGGCGATATCCACCGCCTTGAGGTAGAAGCCGGCGGTCTGGCCCGTACGGGTCCCGATGAGCGTGACCTTGATGTCCGCCCACTCGCCCGCGCGGAGGTTCGCGACCGCGGCGGTACCGTTCTTCCCCGCGGTGCTGGGAACGACGAGGATGCGATCGAAATTCGCGGTCGCGTCGTCGGTGGAGTCGTAGATGTAGACATCGTAGAAGCGATCGAAGTTGTTCGCGGCGGGGAACGCCGTGTTCAGGACGCGGAACTGCGCCTGCTGTGCGGTGCTGTATGACTGCGGGACGGACGACCAGCCGGACGCATCCACCACACCGGGCACGTTGTACGTATTGGGCGGATTCCCTGGCGCCATCGAGTCGGGCTGGCCGGTCCGCTGGTAGCTCACGCCGAACGCGTTCGCCCCGGCAGGCTGGCCCGCGAGGTCGTAGTTGACAAGTGCGCCGCGATTCGAGAAGAAGGACCGGAAGTCGACGACCGGCCCGCTGACCTTTGGCACGAGGTTCCGGGTCGCGACCCATTCGATCGAGGCGACCTTCTTGTTCGCCCGCTCGGCGGCCTGCGCGATGTGATCGGCCTGGAGGATGTTGTCCGTCGCGAAGCCCGTTCGGTTGTTGAAGTTTCCCTCGCCGACCCGGAAATAGGTGTTGTTCATCGAGCCGTGCTCACCTGGAAACGTCCCGGTGGCGAGGGTATTCCAACCCACGCCAGTATTCGGCGGGAACGCCTGGGTGAGGCCATTGTCACCCTTGAGCCCACTCGCATACATCGCCGCGTAGGTCGGCATGACACCCTCGGCGACGTACTTGTCCACGAGGTCTGGCCGCATGCCGTCGGATGAGAACAGGATGGCGCGTGGCGCCGACGGCTTGACCGGCGGCTTCGGGGCCGCGGCCACTGGCGAACCCAGGGTCGTGGACAGCAGCGCCAGGGCGCTCAGCAGGATGAGGGATCGAGAACGAGGTGAGCGAGTCACGAGAGGTCCTCCACGGTCGATGGCACAAGGCGACGTGGGCGAGATCGAGGCGGCCCGCACCGGACCGTCCCGCAGGGTACTAGACCGCTCACGATAGCGCGCATGATCGCGCGCGTCGATGCCGTCCTGCGGTCTGACCGGTGAAGTGTTGCCTCGGCGCACCGCTTCCGCGGCGAAACCGGTTGATCCCCAGGTAAGCAGCGATCAGGACACTGTCGGCCGATGCACCCATCGGTCATGACACGCCTGGCCCACCTTGCCCCGGATCAGCGGGCTGCGGCGACGGCCCCGCCCGGGCCCGTCCTGTGCGTGGCGCCGGCAGGAAGCGGCAAGACGACGACGCTCGTCGCACGGGTCGCGTGGCTCGTGGATTCTGGCGTGGACCCGACCACGATCGCCGCCATCACGTTCAACCGCCGGGCGGCGGAAGAGCTCGCCGATCGACTGCGGGCGGCACTCGCGCCCCTCGTGGGCGCGAACGACGCAGGGGAGCCGCGTGGCGAGCCCGCCTCGGTCCGCGTCCGGACGTTCCACGCGCTGGGACTCGAGATCCTCCGCGAGGCCGGATGGCCGGTGGCTCCCCTTCTCGACCGGGACACCGTGCTCCGCACCGCGCTGCCGCGCGCGTCCGCGGCCGAGCGTCGGCGGCTCGACACCGTGATCTCCCGCCTGAAGCTCGACCTCGGCGTGGACGCCGACAGCGTGGCCGGAGATCCGGACGCCGGACCCGCCGCCCGCGCATTCGTCACATACGAGCGTGCCCTGGCGCAGGCCGGCGGCCTCGACTTCGACGACCTGATCGTTCGCTCGATCCGGCTCCTTGAGTCTGATCCTGGAGTCCTCGCACGCTGGCGCGCCCGATGTGCGCACCTCCTCGTGGACGAGGCGCAGGACCTGGACCGGAGTCAGCTCCGCATGGCTCTCCTCCTGGCGGCGCCGGCGAACCGGATCTTTCTCGTCGGTGATGACGACCAGTCGATCTACGGCTGGCGCCTCGCCGACGTGCGCCGGTTGCTCGGGCTGGCGGAATCGTCCCTTCCGGGCCTCCGGCGCGTGGATCTCGTGACGAACTACCGGTGCCCCGCGTCGGTCGTCGCCCGGGCGGTCCGGCTGGTCGAGCGGAACGAGGAGCGGTTCGCGAAGCGAATCGAGGCCCGCGCCGAGGCACCCGGCCCGGTGATCCTCGCGCCCACCTCGGCCGAGGATGTGGATCGTTGCCTGGCGGTCCTGCGATCCTGGCCCGGCCCTGGCGCCGGGGGACCGGACGCCACCTCCTTCGCGATCCTTGCCCGGACGAACCGCGAGCTCCTCCCGGCGGTTGTGGCCGCGCTCGTCCTCGAAGTTCCGTTCCGGGCTGCGGGGATCGAGCTCCCGGTGGAGTCGCCGGTCGTCGACGAGCTGCTTACTCGAGCGAGACGCCTCCCGGCGGACCTGCCGCCGACCGTCCGGCTCGCGCGGGTCCGGGGTGACGCGGCCGGCGAATGGCACGGGATCGGCGAGGCGCTGCTCGCCTGGGCACCTGCGTTCCGTGACCTCGAGGCGCTCCAGGTCGCCATCGTCGATGTTCGTGCCCGCCTCGCTCGACTGCGTCGCGACGACGCAGCACTGACCCTCGCCACGGCCCACGGCACAAAGGGCCTCGAGTTCGACCATGTCGCGGTCATCGGGATGGACGAGGGCCGCTTCCCGAGTGCGCGGTCCATCGCCGACGCCGAGGACCCGGGCCGGGCTCTCGAGGAGGAGCGCCGCCTCGCATATGTCGCCTGGACGCGGGCCCGCCGCTCGCTCACGCTCGTCTACGACCCGGAGGCGCCGTCATTGTTCCTGCGCGAGGCATTCGATCCGTGGGAGCTCGAGCCGGCGGCGTAGGATCCGCGGTATGTCGAGACTTCCGTCGCTCGGATCCCGCGGTGAGGGCTGGGTCGTGATCCAGGGCGTCATCTTTGCGGCGATCGCGCTTGCTGGGAGCACGCTGCCCGGCAACTGGTCCGGAGCCGGGGCAAGCATTGCCACCACAGCCGGCGCGCTGCTCGTCGCGCTTGGTGGACTGTTGGCGGGCTCTGGTCTGGTCGAGCTACGGGCCGGCGACGCCCTCACAGCGCTCCCCCACCCCCGCGATGGGGGGCGTCTGGTGGAATCCGGCGCCTATCGGCTCGTCCGGCATCCGATCTACGGAGGGCTCGTCCTCGGGGCCGTCGGCTGGGCACTCCTCCGCGGGTCCGTTCCGGCTCTCGTCGCGGCCGTGATCCTCCTCCTCTTCTTCGATCTCAAACGCCGCCGCGAAGAGGCCTGGCTCGCCGCTCGCTTCCCCGGCTACCCCTCATATCGCACCCGGACCCGCCGCCTCGTCCCCTGGATCTGGTAGGTCGGGGTCGCGGCCGGGGGCCGCTCTGGCGCCCTATTAGCCCCGGTGGCCTTCCCAGCGAGCGCTCCGCTTGAGCAGCCGGTCGATGGCCGCCAGGAACGGCT
>JBKJVO010000046.1:0-4098 GCA_046717305.1 Candidatus Limnocylindrales bacterium | reverse complement strand
CAGCGCTTCGGGATCAGCCAGCTCCCGGTGTCGCAGGAGCCCGACGGGGACAACCTTGAGGGTATCGTCGGGTCCGTCAGCGAGCAGGGGTTGCTCGACCGCGCGTATCGCAACCCGGAGATCGTCGAGCGGACCGTCGGCGAGGTGATGGACCGGCCATTGCCTCAGGTCGCAGTCGAGGCGTCGCTCGACGAAGCCTTCGCGCTCCTTGCCGGCGGGAGCCCGGCCGCCCTCGCGGTCCGCGCCGGCCATCCGGCCGGAGTCATCACGAAACTCGACCTGCTCGAATACCTCGCGCACCGCTCGGGGTAGGCGGCAGGCGCCGGGTGCTCCTTGACGGGACCCTGCCCTTGTGTCACTGTCATGTCACTGTCATGACAGAGCCACAGGAACTCAGCGTAGCCGACGCGGCGGCCCGTCTTGGGCGGAGCGAGCGGACGATCTGGCGTCAGATCAAGTCCGGCGAGCTCCCCGCGGAACGACGTGGCCGCCGAGTCTTCGTGCTCGTCTCGCCGCGGGCTGCGTCGGATTCGGAACGGCCCGCCGGTCACCGCGTTGGCGAGGCGGTCGTGTCCTACCGGTCGACGGACGATTGGGCGGTGGGTTCATTTCCGTACACCGCGGAGGTCGTGGATCGCCATCGTCGCGCGAAGCTCGCTCGTCGACGCTCGGCGTTCGCTGAAATGGACCGCCTCGCGAGGCTGACGCGCCCGGACCCGGACGGCCTGATGGGCGTCGACTACATCCGAGCGGAGCGGGACCACCCGAGGGCGCTGGAGGGCGGCGACGCTGCAGATCGGGCACTCGATGAGATGGCGCGTGACAGACGTCGTCGTCGATAGCAGCGTCGCCGTCGCGTGGATGCTCGCCGACGAGCGGCTTCACGAAGCAGCGAGACGGTTCCGTACGACGTTGGAGACCGGTGACCGCGAGCCGATCGTGGCCGAGCATTTCGGCTTTGAGGTTCGATACGCGCTGATCCGTGCCGCGCGCCGGGGACGCATCGACTGGTCCGAGGTGAGGGCGGCGTTCGCGACCCTCGAAGCGTTCGAGCCGAAGGTCGTCCCGCTACGCCGGCGCGACGATCCAATCCTGGATCTTGTCGAGCGTCTCGGGCTCGGCTGGGGCGACGCGCATTGGGTGGACGTGGCGATGCGGCTGGACCTGCCGCTCGTGACCGCCGATCTCCGGCTGGCGCGGGCGGTCCCGGATCAGGTGGCGATCGTGGTCTATCTGGGAGACGACCGGGAGGCCTGAGCGGTCCGCGACTACATCCAGGGCAGGTGAACCGGCAGGAACGCGTTGAGGAGCAGACCCAGGACGAGGAGACCGCCGGCGCGACGGGTGTGGACGAACGAGGCGCCCACGAACCAGAGCGGCCAGCCGACGTAGCTGTGGGGCGGTGACTCGGGCCGCGGGCTCGAGTACGTCCTGAGCGTCGTGAGCAGTCGCGGGATGCCGAGGACCACGAGGGCCACCCACGGCCCGATCCAGCCGGCGAGGACGGCGCCGATCACGATCGGATAGAAGGCGATCATCAGGGCCTGCGCGACCTGCCGGGCACTCCGCTCGCCCAGCAACACCGGCATCGTCCGGACGCCCTTCTTCGTGTCGGCGTCGATCTTGTCGATGTGCTTGCCGAAGAGGACGGTCGTGACGAGGATCGCGTAGGGGAGCGACGCGATCCACGCCCAGCCCGGGATTTCGCCGGTCGCCACGAAGAACGTGCCGACGACCATGAGCGGGCCCCACACGATGAAGACGCCAGGCTCGCCCAGGCCGATGTGCTTGAGCCGGATCGGCGGGGCGACGTAGAAGACGGACACGAACAGCCCGCCGAGCGCGAACGGGATGACGAGCGGGCCGCGTTGCGTGACGAAGAAGGCGAGGATCGCCAGGTCGATGGCGTTCGCCAGAAGGATCGCCGTACCGAGCTGGCGCTTGGTGACCCAGCCGGACAG
The DNA here is from genome assembly GCA_046717305.1 of Candidatus Limnocylindrales bacterium. Classification (GTDB taxonomy): domain Bacteria; phylum Chloroflexota; class Limnocylindria; order Limnocylindrales; family CSP1-4; genus UBA5189. Next base: position 2,137 of record JBKJVO010000046.1, on the reverse strand, counting down.
GATCGGGTGGGGCGCATACAGGGCTCGGACGTAGTCATCCGTGTCCACGCCGCCCTCGAGGTCAAAGTAGTCGTTGATCATGTTGTTCGCCGCGTGCGCGACGACGAGCCCCACGATCGCAAGCGCCAGGAGCCCCCAGTGCACGGTCACCTCGCCGGTCAGCTGCGCGGCACCCACCGCGAGCAGGCCACCGATGAGGCCGGACGTGACCGTCATCGAGAAGACCGCAGCCCGCGTGATCACGAGCCACTTGCTCACGCTGTCCGGGGGCGTCGTCATCCCCTCCGGCAGGTTCGCGGTGTTGAAGACGGTCCGCCAGGTGCGGAAGCGCTGGGCGAGCATGGCGTGCGACCTCGAGACGTGGCAAATTGAAAACGTGCGACTGGAGAGTAGCACTATTCGAACGGCTGCGCGCGGTAGTCAGCGCTGCGAGGGGGCCTCCGGTACATCGGCGAGCGCCGCCCGGACTTCCTCCCGGATGACGCGCCGAAGAACAGCCTCGAGGTCGGGGACCGGCTGGCCCGCAGCCCGCGCGGTTGCCGCGCCGCTGCCCCCGAGATGGTCGCCGAAGCGCCGCTCGGCGAGCTTCTCGAGGGCCTTCTTCAGGGGCGCGAACGAGGTCGCGAGGATGAGCGTAGTAATGATCGTCGCCGCGTCCGACTCGTTGCCCGTCACGGAGACGAAGACCGTCTGGAGCAGCTTCTGGATCGCGGCGAACGCCCCGGTCAGGATGGCCGTGAGCGCGCCGAAGACGAGCGTCCGGCTGATGACGGCGTCGATCTCATAGAGGCGGTACCGCAGGACGGCGATCCCGACGGCAACGGGAACCGTGCCGATCGCGGCGATGAAGATTGCCGCCGTCACCGGGCCTGGGACGACCGACACCCACATGGTCGCAACGACGAGCGCGATGGACAGGGCGAGCCACTTCAACTGCTGGCGAACGACGCCGGTCGACTGTCGCCAGCGCAGGAACAGGCTCGTGCCGCTCGCGATGATGGAGATGCCCAGCCCGATCAGGAAGACGTAGGCGGCCTGGTTCAACGTCGCGTCGGCGATCGGGAGTCGGAAGTCCCGCCTGACGACGCGCACGGTGTCGATCGCACTGGGAAACGCGGCGATGATCCCGCACAGGAGGATCACGCTGGCGACCATCAGCAAGACCACGGGACGCCAGCGGGGGGACGGCAGGTGGCCGTCGGGGAAGACGAGCGGGATCGCGCCGGCGATCAGCGAGACCCCCGGCACCCAGATGAACGCGTTGACGAGCGCCGCGACGTTGCTGGCGGGGAGCGACACCCGGGTTCCGGCGGCGGCGTACTCGGTCAGAAACAGCTGGGCCGCGCTCAGGAGACCGCCCAGCGACAGGAGGACCCCGATTCGATTGTCGGGCCTGCGCCGCATGATCAGCCAGCCCAGGGGGCCGGCCGCGAGCGTGAAGATGATCGGGAAGCCTCGGAATCCCCAGCCACCCTCGGGCGGGTGGTCCAGGGTCAGGAACAGGAGCGTCAGCCCGGCAACTGCGAAGGTGCCGGTGCCCGTCGCGATGACCCACGCGAGGCGCGTCGAACGTGGCTCCATCAAGCGCAGTGTGCTGGGGCCACGGTCGATGTCAAGACGCCCCGGCCACCATGTATGCATCCCAACGTCTGTCCTGACCCGCCCCCCGCATCGCCCGCTCGCGCCCGCGTCGACCGCGTCGTGCTCAGGCAACCGAGCCCTCGCGAACCGTCGTTGAGAGCCCCCGTGATGCTGGGAGCAGCATGTCGGGTGGTAGCGACCCGCCAGGCTCCATCGCGACGGCGTGATGCCTGCGTTGAGAGCCCAGAGCCTCGGCGTCTCGTGCTCAGCCCGATGCTCGGATCGTCACGGCGGACCGCGGACTCGGCGCTCGAGCCGGCCAGGCCCCGCTGAAGCCCGGACTTTACTGCTGGGGGCATCACGGGCCGGGACTAGGCTGGCAACCGCAGGACGTAACCCAGCCGGCTCGAGCCGGCGCAGAGAATGGGATGCTTCCGGCCACCAGCCGAGCGCGGCCGGACGGTGCGATGATGCCGCGGATGCGACCCGATGACCTCCGACCGGACCTCGCCTTCGAGACCCTGGCCGTCCACGCCGGCATCACGCCGTCGCGATG
>JBKJVO010000045.1:0-4467 GCA_046717305.1 Candidatus Limnocylindrales bacterium | reverse complement strand
GACGAGCGCATCTTCGGTCCCACGAAGGACTGGGAGTGCTACTGCGGCAAGTACAAGCGGATCCGCTACAAGGGCATCATCTGCGACAAGTGCGGCGTCGAGGTCACGCGCTCGAAGGTCCGCCGGGAGCGCATGGGCCACATCCAGCTGGCCAGCCCCGTCAGCCACATCTGGTACTTCAAGGGCACACCCTCACGCCTCGGCATCCTCCTCGACATCAGCCCCCGCAATCTGGAGCGGATCCTCTACTTCGCCCTGTACATCGTCACGAGCGTCGACGAGGACGCCCGGCGCCGCCTCCTGGTCCAGCTGGATGAGGAGGCCTCGGGCCGGGGCGGCAAGTCCGGTCAGGCCCTTTCGGAGCTCGAGGACGAGCTCCGCGCCAACCTGACGCGGCACACGGACGAGCTCGGGGTGCAGCTCGCGGCGACGAAGACGGACCTCGAGTCACAGCGTGCTTCACGAACCGAACAGACCGCCGTCGCGGCGCAGGGCGTCGAGGCCCAGCTCGGGGCATTGAAGTCGGGCATCGCCGAGGAGACGATCGTCTTCGCGCCGACGGGCGAGGTCATCGTGGCGGCTGGCGACAAGGGCGGCAAGGAGGCCGTCACGCGTCTCCGGCGCGTCGTGGGCGCCGAGACCGAACGCGTCACCGAAGAGATCCAATCGCGCGAGCGCGACGAGGCGGTCGCCGTGGGGCAGAAGGTGGAAGACCTCCGCGCCGCGATGGACGACACGCTCCGCGCGGAGCGCGAGAAGCTGGCCGAGCAGGCCCAGGGGACGAAGGAAGAGCTCCGCCGCGTGCGCGACGAGCTCGAAGGCATCAAGCCCATGATGACCATCGGCGAGACCGAGTACCGCCAGCTCGACGAGCGGTTCAATCAGTCCGGCCGCGGCCGACTGTTCACGGCCGGAATGGGCGCCGAGGCCGTCCGCGACATCATCACCCGGATGGACCTCGAGGAGCTTGCCCGCACGCTCCATGTCGAGGTCCGCACGAGCTCCGGCCAGCGCCGGAAGAAGGCGATCAAGCGTCTCCGGCTCATCGACGCGTTCCGCCGCTCGGGCACCCGTCCCGAGTGGATGATCCTCTCCGTCATCCCGCTCATCCCGCCGGACCTGCGCCCGATGGTCCAGCTCGACGGTGGCCGCTTCGCGACGTCTGACCTCAACGACCTCTACCGCCGCGTCATCAACCGGAACAACCGCCTCAAGCGACTGCTGGAGCTGGGTGCCCCGGAGATCATCATCCGCAACGAGAAGCGGATGCTTCAGGAGGCGTGTGACGCCCTGATCGACAACGGCCGCCGCGGCCGCGCGATCGCCGGCACCGGCAACCATCGCCTCAAGAGCCTGTCCGACATGCTCAAGGGCAAGCAGGGCCGGTTCCGCCAGAACCTCCTGGGCAAGCGCGTTGACTACTCGGGTCGGTCCGTCATCGTGGTCGGGCCGGAGCTCAAGCTCCACCAGTGCGGCCTGCCCAAGAAGATGGCGCTCGAGCTGTTCAAGCCGTTCGTCATGCGGCAGCTCGTCGAGAAGGGCTTCGCGCACAACATCAAGAGCGCGAAGCGGATCGTCGAACGCGTCCGACCGGAGGTCTGGGACGTCCTCGAGGAGGTCATCAAGGATCACCCGGTCCTCCTGAACCGCGCTCCCACGCTCCATCGCCTCGGCATCCAGGCCTTCATGCCGATCCTCGTCGAAGGGTCGGCCATCCAGATCCACCCGCTCGTCTGTCAGGCGTTCAACGCCGACTTCGACGGCGACCAGATGGCGGTCCACGTGCCGCTCTCCTCGGCCGCCCAGGAAGAGGCTCGGACGATGATGCTGTCGACGGCCAACCTCCTGTCGCCCGCCGACGGCAGCCCCGTCGTCGCGCCGACCCAGGACATGGTCCTCGGCTGCTACTACCTGACGATGGAGCGCGACGGGACCCCCGGTCTCGTTCGCAGCTTCTCGGACGAGTCCGAGGCGCTCTACGCCTACGAGCTCACGGCCCGCGGCCTCGCCGTGGCCAGCGAGCGGCGGGGTGACGGCGATGGCAATGAGGGCGGCCATATGCCCGGCCGTGCCGGCAGCAGCGTCACCCTGCACGAGCCCATCGATGTCGTGGTCCGTGCCTGGGACGAAGGGGCCGGCGAGCTCCGGCCGACGTCGGTCCGGACGACCGTCGGCCGGATCATCTTCAACGGGATCGTGCCGGATCGCCTCCGGTTCACGAACCACGCGATGAAGCGGTCCGAGCTCAAGCGAATCGTCGACGAGTGCTACCGCATCCTCGGGGCGGACGAGACCGCCAACCTCGTGGATGGCATCAAGGACGTCGGCTTCAAATTCGCGACCCGCGGCGGCATGACGATCGGCCTGTGGGACATCGTCACGCCGGTCGACAAGGGTGCCCGCCTCGCCGCGACGGATTCGGCCGTCACCGCCATCGACCGCCAGTTCCAGCGCGGCCTCATCACGGAGGAGGAGCGCTACGAACAGGTCGTCGAGCTCTGGCAGCGGACCACGAAGGACGTCTCGGACGCGATGATGGCCCACCTGCCGGAGGACAACTCCCTCCGGATGATGACCGACTCCGGTGCCCGGGGAAACAAGGGCAACATCGGTCAGCTCGGCGCGATGCGTGGCCTCATGGCCGACCCGTCCGGGCGGATCATCGACGTTCCCGTGCGGAGCAACTTCCGGGAGGGCATGTCCGTCCTCGAGTACTTCATCTCCACCCACGGCGCCCGGAAGGGCCTCGCGGACACGGCCCTCCGCACCGCCGACTCGGGGTACCTGACCCGTCGCCTCGTCGACGTGGCGCAGGACGTGATCACCCGGGACGAGGACTGCGGCACGGAGGAGGGGAGCTGGATCACCGCGGCGGATACCGCCGACATGACCGGCGCAACCTGGCCGGCCACGGACGACGGGACGCGGGGGCAGGTCCGCGACGAGTTCCGAAAGCGACTTGTCGGCCGGCTGTCGGCGGCGCCGATGCCGGACCCGCGATCCAAGGCGAAGAACGCACCGCTCCTCGTCGACCGCAACGAGCTCATCACGGAGGAGATCTCCATGGCGCTCGAGGCCGCCGGGATCGACGAGGTGCTCGTCCGATCACCGCTCACCTGCGAGGCGCGCTACGGCGTCTGCCGCCGCTGCTACGGCCGGAACCTTGCCACCGGCGAGCCGGTGGGAGTCGGTGAGGCCGTGGGCATTATCGCCGCTCAGTCGATCGGTGAGCCGGGCACCCAGCTGACGATGCGGACGTTCCATACCGGCGGCGTCGCCGGACTGGACATCACCGCCGGGCTGCCGCGCGTCGAGGAGCTGTTCGAGGCTCGCGTTCCCAAGGGCAAGGCCGAGATCAGTCATATCGACGGCAGCGTCTCGATCCTCCGTTCGGATGCCGGGACCAAGGTCAAGGTCACCAGCCGCGAGGCGTACGACACGGCGCTTGCCGTGCCGAAGGGTGCCGAGCTGCTCGCCGCGTCGGGCGACCTCGTGGAGGCCGGCCAGCTCATCGCCCGGGTGACCGGCGAGACGACGGCTGAAGTGACCGCGCCGGTCCGCGGCTTCCTGTCGCGCACGGACGATGGCCTTGTCGTTCGAGCCGAGGACATCGTGGAACGGGAGTACGCGATCCCGCACAACGCGAGGCTCCTCGTCGAGGATGCCGAGGAGGTGCGGGCCGGTGACGCGATCACGGACGGGCCCATCAACCCGCAGGAGTACCTCGAGACCCGGGGCCGGGACGCCGTGCAGCGCTACCTGGTCAAGGAAGTCCAGAAGGTCTACCGGAGTCAGGGCGTCACGATCAACGACAAGCACATCGAGATCATCGTCCGGCAGATGCTCCGGAAGGTCCGGATCGACCAGCCGGGTGACAGCGAGCTGCTGCCCACCGAGCTCATCGATCGCCTCGACTTCGAGGAGGTCAACAACCGTGTCCTCGCGGAGGGCGGCGAGCCCGCGACAGCCCAGACGGTGCTCCTCGGCGTGACCAAGGCTTCTCTCAACACCTCGAGCTTCCTCGCCGCGGCGTCCTTCCAGGAGACGACCCGGGTGCTCACCGAGGCCGCCATCAACGGCGCCAAGGACCACCTGATCGGTCTCAAGGAGAACGTCATCATCGGCAAGCTCATCCCCGCCGGGTCCGGGGCACCGGCCAACCTCGCGGCCCGCAAGGAGCGCGAGCGTCGTGCGGCGCTGGAGGCACTCGCCGGTGAGGCGCTCCAGGACGGCGGTTCCGCATACAACCCGTTCCTCGAGGACGGGTCGGTCCGGCCGGTGGAGGATGACGCCGCGGGCCTCGCTCGAGCGGCCGTGATCGCCGGGTCCGACGACGACCAGTTCAACCCCTTCCTCGAGGGGTCGGGGCCGGGCGACGACGAGATCGACCCGGATCGCAACCCGCTCCTGCAGGGTGAGGCGAGCAAGGCCTGACCAGACACCCTGTCCGGTCCCGCGGGGCGGGAC
>JBKJVO010000044.1:0-3434 GCA_046717305.1 Candidatus Limnocylindrales bacterium | reverse complement strand
GCACCGTCCTGATGGCGTGCGGCGCCTGGCTCGTCATGTGCAGCGTCAACTGCCCTCGGACCGCGTCCCAGTCGGCGATGCAGCCGCACGTCTCGATCGACGCGACGTGGATCCGCGGGATGTAGATGTCCTCGGAGACCCGGACCTCGGCGCTCGCGAGGGCCGCGTCGGCGGCCGCCCTGTCGCCGGACTCCCAGTGCCAGATGTGGTTGTTGGCCTTGTCCGGGCCGCGATCCGGCCGGAGGACGAAGGCATCCGGCAGGAGGGCCTTGTGCGGGTCCACGATCACGGGCAGCGGCTCGTAGTCGACGTAGACAGCCGCCACGCCGTCGGCCGCCGCGTAGCGGTCCGTCGCCACCACGGCCGCAACTTCCTGGGCCTGGTACATCACCGTCGTGGTGGGCAGCACCATCTGCTTGTCGCCCGCGAGGGTCGGCATCCAGTGCAGCCCGGCCTTCTCGAGATCCGCCCCGGTGATGACGGCGAGGACGCCGGGGACCTTGAGGGCCTCCGAGGCGTCGATTGACTTGATCGTGGCGTGGGCATAAGGACTCCGGACGATGTCCATCCAGAGCATGCCGGGCAGGACGACGTCCTCGATGTACTCACCCGCACCACGGATGAAGCGGGGGTCCTCCTTGCGCTTGACCGAGTGGCCCATGCCCCCGATTTCGGGGCTGGTGCGGGGCTGCGTCTCAGTGGTCATCTGGGCACTCCCCGTCACTTCGCCGAGCCGGCGGCGCGGAGCTCGCCCGCGGCCTGCTGGATTGCCTTGACGATGTTCACGTACCCGGTACAGCGGCAGAGGTTGCCGCTGATGCCAAGGCGGATCTCGTCCTCCGAGGGGTCGGGGTTCTCGCCGAGCAGCCAGACCGACTGCATGATCATCCCCGGGGTGCAGAACCCGCATTGCAGGCCGTGCTGATCCCAGAAGCCCTGCTGCAGCGGGTGGAGGGTGGCACCATCCGCCAGGCCCTCGATCGTCCGGATCTCGGCGCCGTCCGCCTGGACGGCGAGCATCGTGCAGCTCTTCGCGCTCATGCCGTTGACGTGGATGGTGCACGCGCCGCAGTTGCTCGTGTCGCAGCCGACGTGCGTCCCGGTCAGCCCGAACGTTTCGCGGAGCAGGTGGACGAGGAGGAGGCGCGGCTCGACGTCGGCCTCGCGAACCGTCCCGTTGACGGTGACGCTGATGTGTTTCGTGGTCATCGTGGCTCCCCTACCCCTGCGCCCGCGCGAGGGCTGCACGCAGCGCCCGGAACGTCATCTCGGTGACCATGGCCCGCTTGTACTCCGCGGGTCCGTGGCTGTCGTCGGCCGGGCGACTCTGTCGTGACGCGGCGCCGGCCGCCTCGCGGAAGAGCTCGTCGCCCGGGCTGGCACCGCGGAGGGCGTCTTCGGCGTGGGTCGCCGCGAACGGTGCGTCCCCGACGGCAGTGAGGCCGATGCCGAGCTGGGTGATCCGCCCGTCCCCGCCGAGAGTCAGCTGGACAGCCGCCCCGACGGTCGAGAAATCGCCGGCACGGCGCTCGAGCTTCTGGTAGGACCCTCCGCTCCGAGGGCCGGGCAGCGGGATGCGGATCTCGGTCAGGATCTCCGTCGGCTCGATACCCGTCTGGAACGTGTCGACAAAGAAGCCGCGAGCCGGAACGACCCGTTCGCCGTCCAGACTGCGCAGGACGATCGAGGCGTGGAGCGCCTGGAGGACCGCCGGCCAGTCGGCGGCGGGGTCCGCGTGGGCCACCGATCCTCCGATCGTGCCCCAGTTCCGGATCTGCGGGTCCCCGATACCAGCGGCCGCGTCGCGCATGATCGGGAGGACGGCTGCGAGGCCATCGTCCGCGAGGATCTTGCCGTGTGTCGCGCGCGCCCCGATACGGAAGTCGTCATCCGTCCGGGAGATCCCGTCCAGGCCACCGATCGCCTGGAGGTCGACGAGGAGGGCCGGCTGGGCGAGGCGGAGCTTGAGGAGCGGCAGGAGGCTGTAGCCGCCCGAGAGGACCTTTGCCTCGCCTTCATGTTCCTTGAGGATTCGGAGCGCCTCACCGAGATCGGCGGGCCGCACGTAATCGAATGCAGGCGGGATCATCGGTCGATCGATCCTCCTTCAGCCCTCCGCAGCGGAGGGTGCGTTGTTCCGTCGTACGTCGACGGGAACGAACTGGATTGCGATCGGGCCGGCGAACGGGACACCGGGACCCATTCGTTGGTCCGGGGCGGCGGAAGAGCGAGTATCCGCCGGTCACCTCGTTGCGTCAACAAGAATCGGCGACACGAAATAGTGGCTTGGGTCGGGTGCTGGCGCGACCTCGGGCGCTCCGGGTCGCTATGGGCGCGCCCCGCCCCGGCCGAGCAAGGAGCCGGGGCGCGAGGGGTCCCAGCTGACGATCCCGATGTCAAGCGACGGGGCGCCGATGACCATCACGGAGCCGTCCCCGCCGGCAACCGCGAGGTCGTCGAGCGCTGCGAGCAACCGCAAGTCCGCGGGGCTTCCGGACGCGGTCCAGAGCTGACGACGCAGGAACCCGAGGAGCTCGTCACGATCCGCCCAGGTCCGACGTTCGCCGACGACAGGAACCACCTCCGGCACGGCCTCGCGCGCGGCCAGGAGCTCCAGGAATTGCGGGAGTGCCGGCAGCGGCAGCCGCGACTCCCCGTGGACGATTGGCCAGAACGGCGCAGCCACGGACGCGGGGCTCTCGCTCATGAGCACTGCGACGCACCGCCGCCGGGCCGCCGTCTCCATCGCCTCCAGGAACGGAATGATGGCCTCGATGTCGTACCCGACGTGGGCGATCAGCGCGACATCCGCGATCGGGTCCGGCCCGAGAGTCGCTCGAAGGCCTTCGTCCGGTGGCCAGCGGCCCTCGGCGGCCCGGATATTCGCGATGCCGTGGCGGGCCATGCCATCACGAAGCCCCTGGAGCATCGACGCGGACGGGTCCACGGCGATGACCTCGCGCACCCGGCGCGCGAGCGGAAGCGCGTACCGGCCCGCGCCGGAGCCGATGTCCAGCCACGTGTCGTCGGGGCGCGCTATCACGTGCAGGGTCTCGAGGACTGGATCGTCGTCGCGCGCCGGATCGGCGACGAACATCTGGCTGACCGAGGCGTAGAAGTCCCTCCCGTCGGGAGTCTCGCGGACTCGCTCGACCTGGGCGGCGTTGTCGCGGACCCGGGCGGCCCAGGCCTCGGCGAGGAGCGCCACGAGATCCCCGCGCCCGTCAATGTCCGGGTTGGAGCCCTCGATCTGGACGACCCGTACCAGCTCGGGGTGGGCGTCGAGCAACGGACCCAGGCCGCGATCCCCGTCGGCTCGTGCCACGAGCGATGCCGCCTCCGGCTCAAGCCGGACCGGGTTCCGGGCGCCGTCGGAGTGATGGGCCACGACGAACGGCCGGACCGAATCCGACGGTTGCGCGATGAGGGTCCGG
>JBKJVO010000043.1:0-3745 GCA_046717305.1 Candidatus Limnocylindrales bacterium | reverse complement strand
GTCGACATCAGCGACCGAGCCCTCCGAAAGGTCGTCGTGGGGCTCGGGGGCCGGGAGAACGGCTACCCACGGGAGGCCGAGTTCGTCATCACCGTGGCCTCGGAGGTCATGGCCGTGCTGGCCCTCGCCTCCGACCTGGCGGACCTCCGTGCGCGGCTCGGCCGGATGGTCCTCGCGACGACCCGTGACGGCAAGGCGATCACGGCCGAGGACCTCAAGGTCGCCGGGGCCATGACGGTCCTGCTCACCGACGCGATCAAGCCGAACCTCCTCCAGACCCTGGAGGGCGGCCCGGCGTTCGTCCATTGCGGGCCGTTCGCGAACATCGCCCACGGCAACAACTCCGTCCTTGCCGATCGGATCGCGCTTGCGACGAACGAGATCGTGTGCACGGAGGCGGGGTTCGGCGCCGACATGGGCGCCGAGAAGTTCTTCAACATCAAGTGCCGCGCCTCGGGACTACGGCCGGACGCGGCCGTCGTCGTCGCGACGATCCGCGCCCTGAAGATGCATGGCGGTGTCGGCAGGATCGTCGCCGGGAAGCCGCTCGATCCGGCGCTCCAGGACGAGAACGTCGAGGCCGTCACGCAGGGTGCGGCGAACCTCGCGAAGCAGATCGAGAACGTCCGACTGTTCAACGTACCCGTCGTCGTGGCGATCAATGCCTTTCCGACCGATACATCCGCGGAGGTCGAAGCGGTCCGTGGGGTTGCCCTCAGGGCCGGCGCTCGCGACGCCGTCGTGGCGAACCACTGGGCGGAGGGCGGTGCCGGCGCGGTGGACCTCGCCGCGGCCGTCTGGGCCGCCGCCGAGGAGGGTGCCCCGAACTTCCAGCTGCTCTACCCGGACGACGCGCCGCTCGCGGACAAGATCGAGGCGATCGCGACGAAGATCTACGGGGCAGACGGCGTGGACTACCTCCCGGCGGCGCGCAAGCAGCTCCAGCAGTACGAGGCGCTCGGGTTCGGGCACCTGCCGATCTGCATGGCCAAGACGCAGTACTCGCTCAGCCACGACGCGGCACTCAAGGGGCGGCCATCCGGCTTCCGCGTGCCCATCCGCGAGGTTCGGCTGTCGGCCGGCGCCGGGTTCATCATGCCGCTCGCCGGCGAGATGCGGACGATGCCGGGTCTGCCGTCACGGCCGGGCGGCGAGAACATCGACATCGACGCGAACGGCGAGATCGTCGGCCTGTTCTGATGACCTCGCGCATCGAGTGGGTCGGCGGCCAGTGCCGGCTCCTCGCGACGATCGCGGACGAGTTCGACGGGACGCGACCGTTCGAGGGGCTGACGATCGGGACCGGCATCCACCTCGAGGCTGTGGCGCGCGGTGACCGGCCGGCCCCCTCCGCCTGATCGCCGCCGCACCAGCGGTGCAGTCGGGTCAGCGCCGCGCGTACCAGAGCTTCAGCCGAACCAGCCTGCGCTCGCGGCCATGACCACCGCGACAATGAGGCCGGCGGCGACGCCGATGGCGCCCGCGGCCCACGCCGTGACGTTGATCGGGCCGAGCGATTCTCCGTCGCCGTGGGCGTGGTCGTCGTGCCCGTGGTCGTCGCCGTGATCGCCGATGCCGTGCCGGCCGGCCATCGCGTCGCTGCCGTGAGGGTCCTGGCTCGTGCTGCTCATCTGGCGTCCGGTACCTCCGCCCCGGATCGTACACGCCGCGCCGGTAGACTCGCGCGATGCGCGAGACCGCCGCCGCCCCAACGATCGATGCCGGCCTCGTGGCCAGCCTTCGCGGCGTTGACCGCGACGGCCGGCTGCTGTTCGCCACACGCGTCCTGCGGATGTTCGGCTACGGGTTCCTCGCCGTGGTCCTCGTCCTCTACCTCGCCGCCCTCGGCCTCGACGCGCTGACGATCGGCGCGATCCTGTCGCTGACGCTCGTCGGCGACACGCTGATCTCCCTCTGGCTCACGACCAATGCCGACCGGATCGGGCGGCGCCGTGTGCTCGTTGCCGGCTCGCTGTTGATGGTCGGCGCCGGGGCCGTCTTCGCCACGACGAGCTGGTTGCCGCTCCTCATCCTGGCCGCCACCATCGGCGTGATCAGCCCGACCGGCAACGAGGTGGGCCCGTTCCTCGCGGTCGAGCAGGCGGCACTGAGCCAGGCAACGCCCGACGCGCGCCGCACCGCGACGTTCGCCTGGTACAACCTCGCGGGCTACGTCGCGACCGCCTTCGGATCGTTGAGCGCCGGGTTGTTGAGCCAGACGCTCCTCGGGACGGGGTTCGAGTCGGCGGATGCCTACCGCGCGATCGTGATTGGCTACGCGCTCGTCGGCCTGGCGATGGCCGCGGTCTTCGCCCGGGTGGGCCCACGCGTCGAGGCGCCGGTCGCGCCGCCACCGGACGACGGCATCGCCCGCCGGCTGGGCCTTGGTCGGTCAAAGGGGATCGTCGCCCGCCTGTCCGCGCTGTTTGCGCTCGACGCCTTTGCCGGGGGCTTCATCCCGCAGAGCCTGATGGCGTACTGGTTCCACCTCCGGTTCGACGTCGAGCCGGCCGTCCTGGGCGGGATCTTCTTCGGGGCGAACGTCCTCGCCGCCGTGTCGTCCCTGTCGGCGTCACGAATTGCGGCGCGGATCGGCCTCGTCAACACGATGGTCTTCACGCACCTGCCGTCCAACGTCCTGCTCATCCTCGTCCCGTTGATGCCCAATCTGACCCTCGCGATCGCCGTCCTGCTCCTGAGATTCAGCCTGAGCCAGATGGACGTCCCAACGCGGCAGTCCTACGTGATGGCGGTCGTGGAGCCCGGTGAGCGCTCAGCCGCGGCAGGCGTGACCGGGATCGCCCGGACGACGGGAGCCGCGCTCTCGCCGATCCTGTCCGCGCCGCTCGTCGCCAGCGGCGGGCTCATGGCGCTCCCGTTCCTCATTGCCGGCGGGCTGAAGATCGTCTACGACCTCGCCCTCTGGCGGGCCTTCCGCGGTCGACCCGCGCACGAGGATCGGACTGGCTGACGCGGCGTGGGTTGAGCGGCGTCAGGCGCTCCCACGGAGGCGCGGTCGGGCGACCCGGACCCACAGGAAGACGACGACCGCGATGGCGAGGATGGCGACCATCGCGAGTTCGAACCGCTTCAGCATCCCACCCACGGTCTGCCAGTTCGCCCCGAGCTGGACGCCGACGACCACGAGCAGGAACGTCCACGGCAGGGATCCGAGGAACGTGAAGACCGTGAACCGGAGCAGCGGCATCCGTCCGATGCCGGCGCCGAACGAGACGAGCGAGCGCACGACGGGGACCATCCGGCCGAAGAAGCTGGCGGCAGCGCCGTGGCGGGCGAAGAACGCCTCGGTCCGGTCGAGGTCCGATGCCTGGATTCCGAGGAGCCGGCCCCAGCGCTCCAGGACGGGGCGCCCGCCCCAGTACCCGATGGCGTAGGCGATCAGGCCGCCGACGGTGGCACCGAGCGTGCCGGCAAGGACGACGAGCGTCAGGTTCCACGGCGCGCCGGTCAGCGGCTCGATCGCCACGCCCTCGCCGACGAGGAATCCCGCGAACGGAAGGATGAGTTCAGACGGGATCGGGATGATGACGCTCTCGATGGCGACCCAGAGCGCGACGCCAAGGTACCCGACCGCCTCGTAGACCTGGGTCACGAGATGGCGCACCGGCCCGTCGAGGAACTCGAACACGGTCGGCAGCATAGCCGACTATCCTGCCGGCGTGACCGACCCCCACTTCGTGCCGCAGCGGCCGCCCGTCCCGGGGGCCGGGGACACGATCGTGCT
>JBKJVO010000042.1:0-2520 GCA_046717305.1 Candidatus Limnocylindrales bacterium | reverse complement strand
TCTTCGGCCGTCCAGCGCCCCACCCAGTTGATCCATGCGCCATCGCCCCGGCCGAACATGCCATGGATCAGCCTGTGGTAGCTGGGCAGGTTGTCCTCGGTCAGCAGGCCGATCTCGAACGCGGTCTGGGCCACCCCGGTCAGACGCGGCTGATCCGGCGTCCAGGGCTCCTTGTCGAAGTCACGACCCAGCCGATACGGGATATAGTCGTGCGGGAACCACTCCTGGGCCATGCTTGCGTGCCGGTCGTACAGGCGACCGACCTCCGGCTCGAGCTCGATGAGGAGCGCGCGCTCTTCGACGTGGTCCGACATGTGCACATCCTAGACCCGATCGCCCGCCTGGGCCGCGGATCGACTGCATGACTGCGTAAGGTAGAAGACGCCGCAGGCAGCCCGACCGCGCGGTCGCGTAGGGACTTAAGAAGCGGCCCGATTCCACCAGCGCGGCCCGATCTGCGAGAGCAAACCGGGGGGCCAAGGGGTTTGGCTGACGACTTCGGTCACGGGCTGCGCGACCACCGAAGCGCGAGGCTCAGCCCTGCGGGTCCTTTACCCGCCACATGACTGCCGGGACGCGGCGGCCGTCTCGGGCGGTAGTAGATCGGATGGCGGGGTCAAAGATCATCGAGACCGTTGCCGGCCAAGTCTCTGCCAGCGTAGAGTGCGGCGGCCCGGGGGTGAGCCTTCGCATCCGCGACCTGCCCGCCTCATCCCGTGAGACCGCACCCGGATGATGGATGCCCCTGGGAAGGAGGAGCGTCATGGGCCTAGCCAGCAGGGGCGACCTCAGGGAGAAGCTGCGGGGCCAGCTGATCGAGCCAGGGGACGCCGAGTACGAGCCGGCGCGGCGTGTCTTCAACGGCATGATCGACCGCCGGCCGAGGGCGATCGCCCGTTGTGCGGACGTCGCGGACGTGATGGCGTGCGTCAACCACGCGCGGGAGGAGGGACTCCTGCTCTCGATCCGCGGCGGCGGCCACAACGTCGCGGGCTTCGCCACGAATGACGACGGCCTGGTCATCGACCTCTCGCGCATGAACGGCATTCGCGTCGACCCGGCGAAGCGCACGGTCCGCGCCCAGGGCGGCTGCACCTGGGGCGATCTCGACCACGCCACCCACGCGTTTGGCCTTGCCACGCCGGGCGGCTCCGTCTCGACCACGGGAATCGCCGGTCTCAGCCTCGGCGGCGGCATTGGCCACCTTACCCGGCCGTTCGGCCTGGCCTGCGACAACCTCATCTCCGCCGACGTAGTGACGGCCGACGGGCAGTTCGTCGTGGCGAGTGAGCAGGAGAACGCCGACCTCTTCTGGGCGCTGCGCGGAGGCGGCGGCAACTTCGGCGTGGTCACCTCGCTCGAATCCAGGCTGCACCCCGTCGGCACGGTTTACGCGGGGCCGATCATCTGGTCGCTGGACAAGGCCGCCGAGGTGATGAAGTTCTACGGAGAGTTCATCACAACCGCACCCGAGGAGCTGAACGGCATCTTCGCCTTCCTGGTCGTCGAACCGGAGCCGCCGTTCCCGGAGCATCTGCACAACAAGAACGTCTGCGCTGCCGTGCTCTGCTACGTCGGTCCGATGGAGAAGGCCGAGGAGGTGGTGCGGCCGCTGGCGGAGTTCGGCGAGCCTGCGTTCGTGGGCCTGGGTCCGATGCCCTTTCCTGTCCTGCAGACCGTGTTCGACGCCGTCGCCCCGCCTGGTCTCCACAATTACTGGAAGGCCGATTTCGTGACGGAGCTGAGCGACGAGCTGATCGCCGCCCACGTCGAGTACGGCCCCCGCGTCCCCAACATCTACTCGGGCGCGATAACCTTCTCCGTGGGCGGGGCGGCGCACAGGCTCGGCAGTCGCGATACCGCCTGGAGCTATCGGGACGCGAACTTCTCGCACGTCATCTACGCGGCCGACGCCGATCCGGCAGCGATCGAGATGGAGACGGCCTGGGTGCGCGCCTACTGGGACGCCCTGCATCCCCACTCGGCCGGCGGCGCCTATGTGAACTTCCTCGGGGACGAGGGGGAGTCGCGTGTCGCGGCCAGCTACAGGGACAACTACGCGCGACTGGTCGAGATCAAGCGCACGTACGACCCGGCCAACCTCTTCCGCATGAACCAGAACATCAGACCGGACGGCGCCTGAGTCAACCGGCCATCGACCCGACCGCCGATCACGTGGTGCCGCTCGCAGCCGGTGGCGCACTGCTCGACATCGCCAACTGTGCGGTGCTCTGCCGGTCGTGCAACTCGACCAAGGGTGCGTCGGAGGGCGACCGGGGGGACCCAGACGCAGGTTCCGCAGTGTTGGAAGACCGCGCCAGCCATATACGTTTACCGCGGCCGAGTTTCGCGAAAATTCCTGGTGGTCGCCGATGCAGGACCCGACCACGTTCGGTCGCGGGTTGTCGGCGGAGGAGCTCTGGTCGGCGATCGCGAAGCTGGTCCGCCTGCTCGACCTCGCGGTCGGCGCGGCCGGCCGAGAGCCGCGCTCCGTGGTCCGGTCGTTCTACGTCTACCGGC
>JBKJVO010000041.1:0-11534 GCA_046717305.1 Candidatus Limnocylindrales bacterium | reverse complement strand
GATCGGCGTGCCGATTCCGACGCAGCACCTCGGCGGTCTGGATTCGCTCCTGTCGATCGTCCAGATGCCGCGCGGGATCCCGGTCGCGACCGTCGCGATCGGCAACGCCGAGAACGCCGCGCTCCTCGCGATCCAGATCCTCGCGCTCTCCGACCCGGCGCTGGGCGAGCGCCTCGCGGCCTACCGGGCGGACCAGACCCGGATGGTCATGGACGACCCGTCGAACGCGCAGCCGATCGACTAGTTCGAGCGGGCCGCGCCTCCAAGGTCGACGCCGAGCGTCAGCTCCTCGGCTCCGCGGACCACGACCACCTCGACCTCGCCCTTGGCGCCGGCCATCGCGTCCAGGAGGGCGTCGGCGTCGCGAACATCCGAGCCCGCGACCCGCACGATGAGGTCGCCCTCGCGGATTCCGGCGCCGCTGGCAGGGGACCCGTCCTCGACACCACGGACGAGGAGGCCGTCGCGTTCCGGCAGCCCGACAGAGCGTCGCAGCCGCCGCGCCACGTGGGCCGGCGCCACCTCGATTCCCAACCGCGGACGCTCCACGGACTCGCCCCGCGACAGGACCTCGACGCGCTCGCGAAGCTCCGCGTCGGCCTGACGGGCAAGATAGAAGCCCTCGCCGATCCGGTGTGTGTTCAAGCCGACCAGGTATCCGGCCGCGTCCACGATCGGGCCGCCGGACGAGCCCGGGGCCATCGGCGCGGTGTGCTCCAGGCTGCCCGAGATCCTGCGGCCGCCCGGGCCACGGAATGCGCGCTCCACGGCCGAGACCGTCCCGACCGTGACTCGGGCGGGGCCGCCGCTCGTGGCGGCGAGGCCAAAGACGACGCTGCCGACGGCGGTGTTGCCGTTCGCCCAAGCGAGCGCAGGGGTGCCGGCGGTGTCGACGTCGATCACTGCGAGGTCGCCATCGAGATCGGTGCCGGCGACACGGCCACGGAGGGAACGACCGTCAGAGAAGATCACCGTGACCTCCCCGCCCCGCAGGTTGTGCGCATTCGTGAGGACGCGATCTGAACCGACGACGACACCGGAGCCGCGCAGGCGCGACCCGATACCCACGACGCTCGGCGACGCGGCGGCCGCAGCGGCGGTGATGGCGGAGGAGAGATCGTCGAGCAGTGACATGATTCGTTCTGGCTCCTGAGACTCCATACTTGCAACATGCAAGCGACACAGTATCGCGCCCGGACGAATCAGGCAAGCCCCGGCCGCTCGGTCGCCTACCATGCCCCTTATGGCTACCGTCGACGGCTCGCGCGGGTCTTCTTCGATCTCGTCCCTCGCGGCGGCGCTCGAGCGGATCGGCGATCGGTGGAGCCCGCGGATCGTTGAGGCGCTCCTCGCCCGGCCGCTCCGGTACGGCGAGCTCCAGGCCGGCGTTTCCGGGATCGCCCCGAACATCCTGGCCGACCGGCTGCGACGGCTCGAGGCCGACGGGCTTCTCACGACGACGGCCTACGCGGAGCGGCCACCGCGGTTCGAGTACCGACTTACCGCAGAGGGTCGTGCCCTCGCCGGCGCGCTGCGCCTGCTGGCCGACTGGGGCTCGCACCTCGGCGGCGCCGATGCTGGTGACGATCACGCTCTCCACCACGACGCATGCGGGACGGCCCTGGAGGCGCGTTGGTACTGCCCGACTTGCGGACAGATCGTCGATGGCGACGCCGCCACCGAGACACGCCGGCTCTGACGGGCGCCTGCCGCCGAGGGCCCGGACCCGGCCGAACTCTGCTCTGGCCCCCTGAGGCTTCGAATGACCGGATTGACCCTCCAATCGCGTCGTCGATTTCAGCGATGACCGTCGCGGTCATGCGAAGGCCGACAGCGTCCCGGATTGGCGCCAACTCCGTCGTACGGCCGGCCGGCCGATGACGGCTACACTCGGCCGGATGGATGACCCTCGCTGGGAACCCGGGATGCCGGCTCTCGACCGGCAGGCGATTCCGGCGGGGGAGGGTCCGCGCACGATCCCCGAGACCGCCCCGACCCCGCTCCAGAAGCACTACATCAACCTGTCCGCGATCGCGCTGGTCGCCGGGGCCGTCGCGATCACCGCGCTCGAGACCGGCTCAACGCTCGCGAGCCCGCTCGTGAAGCTGTGCATCCTCGTGGGCGCGCCTATCCTCATCGCGACGACGGGGGACGCTTCGCTCAGGATCTGGCGGTCCGCATGGGCGTGGATGCCGGTGAACCGGAACCGTGGCCTGTTCCGGCTCGCGTGGCTCGCGGCGTCGGGGATCGGGATCCTCGTGTTCGCCGGCGCGGCCGTTCTGGCCCTCCTCGCGTGACGAGCGCCGCCGATCGTGGGCCGGACGCTCGATCCACGGACATCGAGTCCGGGAGGGGCGTGCCGGCATGGATCGCGACCACGCTGCGGTACTGCTCCCGTTGCGGGGCGGAGCTGCTTCACGGAGCCGTTGACGGCGAGGACCGCCACCGGTCCAGCTGCCCATCGTGCGGGCACATCGCGTACGTCAACCCGCGGCTCGTGGTCACGACGCTGCCGGTGACTGACGACGGGCGCGTGATCCTCCTGCGCCGCGGGATCGAACCCGGGCTCGGTGCGTGGGCCCAGCCCGGCGGCTTTCTGGAGGTGGACGAGTCGGTCGGCGAGGCCGCCGTCCGCGAGACGCTCGAGGAGACGGGCCTCCTGATCCGGCCGGGCGAAATTGTCGGCCTCTACACGCGGCTCGAGGCCGCGGTCGTGGTCCTCGTCCTGGAGGCCAGCGTCGTCGGCGGCGTCGCGGCACCGACTCCGGAGGCGCTCGAGATCGAGGCCTTCGCGCCAGACGCGATTCCATGGTCCGGACTCGCATTCAAGACGACCTACTGGGCCCTGGTGGACTGGCTCCGGTTGCGCCATCCGGAGCTACGCGCGCCGGAGTTCGCGGTCGGCCGCTGACGTCTCGCGGGCGCTACCCGCCGCGCCATTGGGGCATGGCGCAGAGCTCGTTTCCTTCGACCGGGATTTCGCCCGTTTCGATGGTCTGCGCTGGACGCTGCCGAGCCGATCCGATCCCGGGTGACTACCGGAACATCGTCGTCAGAAATCTCCCGCGCTTCCGTGTCCCGGGCGGTGGTTCCGCACTGGCGTGAGCGTCGCGAACCGGCTCCTGAACGACCTTCGCGAGTCCGAGGAGGAGCCGATGCACCGCGTCGCGCTCCTCGAATGAGCCCGGTGCCGGCAGTTCGGCCGCGCTATCCAGGCCGGCAAGCGCGAGGGGATCGAGCGGCGGCAGGACCCGCAGGATGATCCGCCGCCCGATGAAGAGCTCGTGTGTCCCGCCGAGGATCATCGGCACGATCGGCGCGCGGTTGCGGACCGCGATGTAGCCGATCCCGGCGCCCAGTCTGCGGATCGTGTCCGGCGGCGTCGCCGGGCCAGTCTCCGGGAACAGGCAGAAGACGCCGCCGGCCCGAAAGACCTCCGCGGCCGCATTCATGTGGACCGATACGGTGCGCCGGCCGTGGGCGGCCGGGATCGGAATGACGCCACCGAGCCGAGCCATGATCCAGCGGCGGAGTGGTGATCGGGCCATCGTTCGCGCGTCGCCGAAGAACGTCAGCCGCGGCCGGGCCGGCAGGAGGATCCACGGGACAAACGGGTCTATCCACGTTCGGTGCGGGACCCCTGCCGCGATCCAGCCTCCGGTCGGCCGCCCGGCGGCGTCGCGGGGCAGGTGCTCAAGACCCTCGATCTGGAACCTGAGGCGGAGGATCCACGCCACCGCGGCCCAGCATCGGCGAAGAATTCGGTACGTCAGCCCAGGCTCGGCTGTGGCCGTTCCGTGCAGCCCGGAGCTCAGCTCAGGTTCCTGATTCCCAGCCTGGTCTGGCATTGCCCGCCTCCACGTTCGACACCGTTGACGACGCGGCCGACCGGCCCATGTTGCGCTGGAGCGCGGCTCGCCGGAGCGTCAGCCGCCGCGGGCTCGGATGTAGTCGACGGTGATCTCGAAGATCTCGCGCACCTCGGAGCGGTCGTCGTACGGCCGACCGAGGTAGCGCAGTGACATGCGGTCGATGAACGCCATGCCTTCGTCGGGTCGGATCCCGCTGACGTGGCCTCGGATCTGGAGGTAGCGGAACGGGTTGTGGTGGTCCACGACGGACAGCGCAACCGGTGCGCTCTGGCGGGTGTGATGCCCCTTTTGCGACCCGACTGGCGAGCTGGTCAGGATGTGCCGGCCGTCCCAGTCGATCCACACCATCGACGGTGCCAGGGCGCCGTCCGGCCGCAGGGTCGCGAGGTGTCCGATGTGATCCGTGGTCAGCAGGTCGAGGAGCGCGTCCGGGATTGCGGCAGACACGTGGGCAGTTCTCCGGTTTGAGGCGTTCGCTGATCTGGCAACGGTACGACCTCCGTCGCGCCGATACCCGGAACAGCGGCATCCGCCGGCGCGCCCGCCTGGATCTCCGGCTCCAGGAGCGGCCCTACGGCGAAGGGCCGGCGCGTCCCGCCGAGCGGCATGCCGTCCGTGTCGTAGGCCGTGACGACGATCCACATCGTTCCGTTCGGGCGCGGGTACGGCAGTTCGAAGCTGGCGCTGAACGTCGGCGCGCTCTCCGGGCGAATCCCGCCATGGGGGTCCGTGACGTCCACGGACACGTGGTCCAGAACGCGGTTGCCGCGTGCCTCGAGCGAAATCTCGACCCGCGCGGCGCGGACGAGCACGGACCCCGCCACGGCCACGCGGTGCGTCGTCACCTCGACCCGGGCCGGGGCGGGGGATTCGAGGGTCACGACATCCGTGACGGCGAGTGCGACGCGTCCGGGCGGCCAGTGCGCTTCAGGATATTTCTGCGTTGGAAAGCCGCGCTGCGCGTCGAACCCGTACTGCGCATTGACATCGTCATCTCGGGAGACTCCAGGCTCTGCCGCCGAGCCGCCGGCCAGGATCCCGACCCCGACGATCAGCGCGAGCCCGGCGGCCCAGGCGCCCGCGATCAGCGGCCCGCGGCGGCTCCACGGCCGGATCGCTCGCGGCGCGAGTTCGAACGCCCGGAGCGGCGCCTCCTCGAAGATCGGGAGATCGTCGTCGGGCATCGCGGCCGCCGGCCGCATCGGCCGCATCGTTCAGCTCAGGCGGCTACGGACGAAGGTCGATGAAGACGTTCTTGGTCTCGGTGTACAGCTCGATCGCGGCCATCCCCAGCTCCCGCCCGATCCCTGACATCTTGTAGCCACCGAACGGCGCCTCGGTGTGGACGCTGCTATTCGAGTTCACGGACAGCACCCCGGCCTGGACGCCCTTCGCTGTGCGCAGGGCCTTGCCGATATCGCGGCTCCAAATGGAGGCAGACAGGCCGTACGGCGTCGCATTCGCGAGGCGGATCGCCTCCGCTTCCGTGTCGAACGGGATGATCGACACGACCGGGCCGAAGATCTCCTCTCGGGCGATGCGCATGTCGTTGTCGACGCCGTCGAAAACCGCCGGCATGAGGTACGCGCCGCCGCTCAGCGCCGGGTCCTCGGGCGCCTCGCCGCCGACGACGAGGGTCGCGCCCTCGCCCAGGCCGATCTCGATGTAGTCGCGCACGCGATCGCGCTGCTTGAAGCTGACGAGCGTCCCGACCTCGGTCGTGTCGTCGGCGGGATCGCCGACCCTGACCTTCCGGGTCGCCGCGGCGAACAACTCAACCACCTGGTCGTGGACCGAACGCTCCACGAGGATCCGGCTCCGCGCGCAGCAGTCCTGACCACAGTTGTCGAAGACGGAGTATGGGGATTCGGCCGCGAAACGCTCGAGGTCTGCGTCTGCATAGACGATGTTCGGGCTCTTGCCACCAAGCTCGAGGCTGACCTTCTTCACGTTGTTCGAGGCCAGCGGCATGATCTCCTGGCCGGTGGTCGTCTCACCGGTGAAGGCGACCTTGCCGATCCCCGGATGCGCCGCGATCGCGGCGCCGGCACTGCCGCCCGGGCCCGTGACCACGTTGATGACACCCGCGGGGAAGCCCGCCTCCAGCGCCAGCTCGCCGATCCGCAGCGCGGTCATCGGGGACAGGCTGGCGGGCTTCAGGATGCAGGTGTTGCCCGCCGCGAGCGCCGGGCCCAGCTTCCAGCTGGCCATGAGCAGCGGGAAGTTCCACGGCACGATGAGCCCCACGACCCCGATCGGCTCGCGAAGGGTCAGGTCCAGGCCGGGCTTGGAGACCGGAATCGTCTGGCCGAAGACCTTGTTTGCTGCTCCGGCGTAGTAGTCGAAGACGAGGCTGGCGCCGATGATTTCCCCGCGTGACGACGTGATCGGCTTGCCGACGTTCCGCGTCTCCAGCCAGGCGAGCTCCTCGCTCTTGTCCTTGATGAGCGCGGCGAACCTGGCGAGCGTCCGCCCGCGCTTGCCGGCGGCCCAGGTGCTCCAGCCCTTCGGGTCGTCAAACGCCTTCTGCGCGGCCTCCACGGCTCGATCCACGTCGGCCTTGCCGCCGAGCGGGGCGGTCGCGATGACGCCGCCGGTCGCCGGGTTGACGACCTCGAACGTCTGGCCGTCGGCGGCATCGACGGACTGGCCCCCGATCATCATCTTCAGGGCGCTGATGCCGGTGGACGCGGTCTGGTCGATGGCCATTTCGAGGAACCTCGGCTGGGGGCGGAGCCGGTGTCTCTGCCCGGCGCCTGGGCGGGGCGGGAGGACGTGGCGCGATGATACGCTGCCCGCCCGCCGCCCCGGCTCGGGTCCCGCTGCTACTTGAGCTGTGCGGCTGCGATCGCGTGGGCCATCTCCGTGTCCCAGATCACGACGGTGTGGTACCCGTCCATGACCGCGGCCGCCATGTTGGTCGGGATCGCGTAGGTCTGCATCCCGTCCTTGCCCTTGAGCGGCCCGAGGTCCAGGAGCTTCGACTTGTCGATGTCCGCGGTCGCGGTGACATCCGCGTTCGAGACGAGGACGACGTTCGTGTGGGCGATCGAGTCGATGGAGAAGTTGTCGAGGATCACCTCGTACATCCCGTCGGGCAGCGCGACCAGCTCGGCAATGCCCGTCGCCGAGCCATCGATGTCGTGAAAGTCGCCCTTGGCCATGATCTGCATCGCCGCTTCGCTGGCGGCGGGCGTTGTCGGTGCCGGGGTGACCGGCGGGGCCGTCGCCGGGGTCGGGGTTGCCTGGGCCGCGCCGCCGCAGGCGCCCCCGTGAGGACGGCGGCAGTGAGCAGCACGATGCGCGGGCTGATTCGTCTGGTTCGATCCATTGACTCGGTCTCCTGTTGGGACGATGTGGAGCCCGGAGTCTCGGCCTCGCGTCGTGACAGCCCGATGACGGGTTGGTGACGCGCCCCGGCCGCGGGTTGAATCGGTCGGTGCGTTCGGATTTGCAGCCGACAACGAAACGCGACGCGGCAATCTGGCGGCCGTGCACGACCTGGGGCTGGCGGCGACCGCGATCGAGCTGCTGGCGGTCGTGATCGGGCTTGGGGCTGGCCTGGCCACGGCCGCCTGGCGCCTCGAAGGTGGCCGGCGCTGGGTCGGCGTCGCCGGTGCCATCGTGACGGTGGTCATCGGGCTGTTCGTCGTGAAGGTAACGATCGGAATGTAGGGAACGGGCCCGGCATTCCGCGCCGCGCCGGGCGTTCCACAAAGGTTAGAAGTAGTTCACCGTGATGCCGCCGTCCACGACCATCGACGCACCATTGGTCCATCTGGACTCGTCGCTCGCGAGGTAGATCGCCAAATGGACGATCTCCTCGGGCTTGCCGAACCGGCCGGTGGGGTTGCGCGCCAGGCGGATCCGCTTCGCGTCTTCGTCCTTCACGAGCCAATCCATGAGCAGCGGGGTCTCCACCGGGCCGGGGCAGATCGCGTTCGTCCGGACGCCCTTCGGGGCGAACTGGACGGCGAGGGACTTCGTCAGCGCGAGGACCGCGCCTTTCGACGCGGTGTACGCGTCCTGGGGGTTGGAGCAGCCGAGGATCGCGACGAAGCTGGAGATGTTGATCACGGAGCCCGAACCCTGGGCGACCATCTGCGGGATCGCGTACTTGCAGCCCAGGAAGACGCCCCGCACGTTGACCGCCATGACGCGGTCCCATGTCTCGACGGAGGTGTCGATGACCGAGTGATCCTCCTCCGGCATGATCCCGGCGTTGTTGTAGAGGACGTCCACACGCCCGTACTTCGCGATCGCGTGGTCCACCATGCCCTTGGCGCTGGCCTCGTCCGCCACGTTCGTCTTCACGAACGTCGCCTCGCCGCCGGCCTCGCGCACGAGGCGCACCGTCTCCTCGCCGGCTACGTCGTTGAATTCGGCGACGACGACCCTCGCGCCCTCCGCGGCGAACATAAGGCTTGCCACCCGACCCATGCCGGAGCCGCCGCCGGTGATGATCGAAACCTTGTCCTTGAGTCGCATCGAGGTCTCCTGGGTTCCACGGGTGGAAGGGTCCCGGCGCTTGCGCCGAGCTCGTTGGGGAGGGCGGCCAATCCTAGCCGCCGGCCGTCGCGCCGTCCGCGCCGTCGCCGTGCCGGCCGGCCATCGGCGTGTCCGTCCGGCACCGAAGCGCCAGTTTCATGCCGCCGCCGCCCCCTTCGTATGACCGAGTTGCGCCTTCGGCGAAGACGTTGTTCCGGCGCTGACCGTCGCTGTCATACGAACGCCACCCGGGCGAGGCTGACGACTCCCTCAAGGCCATCGGCGACGGCTGCGAGGCGCTTATCAGGGCCTCGGCCGTGATCGTATTACCGCGACGGTCATCGGAAACATGGAATTGCTGCTCACGCCCGAATCCGGTCATACGAGCCGCGGGGGCGCAGGAGGGGCAGCGCCGGAGGGGCAGCGTCAGCCGCGCTCGAGGTAGCGCTCGCGCTCCCAGTCGTGGACGACGGAGTCAAAGACCTCCTGCTCCACGCGCGCGGCATTGAGGTAGTGGTCCACGACGTCCTGTCCGAAGATCTCCACGGCCGCCTCGGACCGCTCCAGCGCGGCGATCGCCTCGTACAGCGCCCGCGGCATCCGCTGCACGCCCTTGGCGATGTAGCCGTTGCCCTTGAACTCGGGGACCAGCTCCAGGCCGTGCTCGATGCCGTACAGCCCGGCACCGATCATCGCCGCGTACGTGAGGTACGCATTCATATCGCCGCCCGGAAAGCGGTTCTCGATGTGTAGGGACGAACCGCGGCCCACCATCCGGAAGCCGGTGGTCCGGTTGTCCCGGCCCCAGACCACATTCACGGGCGCCCATGACAACGAGGCATACCGCTTGTAGCTGTTGATGAATGGGGCAACGAACGGGGCGAGCTCGCGCGACAGCTGCATCATCCCGGCCACGAACTGGCTGAACTGGCGGCTGATCCCATACGGCAGCCCGTCAGCCTCATGGTGCGTCAGCGGCTTCTTCCCCTCGACGTCCCAGATGCTCATGTGGAGGTGGCCGGACGAGCCCGTCCAGGTGGCGTCAGGCTTGGCCATGAAGGTGATGCCCCAACCGTTGAGGTAAGCGATCTCCTTCGCGCCGTGCTTGAACAGGACGCTCCGATCGGCCGACTCCAGGACGTGGTCGTAGCGGATGTTGACCTCGTGCTGTCCGGGGGCGGCTTCGCCCTTGGAGAACTCGATCGGAATCCGGGCCTCGGTCATCTGGTTCCGCAGGAGCCGGTGGAGCGGCTCGGCCTTCGTGGCCTGGAGCAGGTGGTAGTCCTCGTTGTAGGTGCCGAAGCGCTTCGGGATGGCGTACCCGTTGTCGGCGATGGTCTGCCACGAGTCGCGGAGGACGTAGTACTCGAACTCGGAGCCGGCCTTGATGGTGATGCCGGCCGCGCGAGCGCGTTCCACCTGTCGCTTGAGGATGGTCCGCGGCGAGATCGGGATCTCCTGGTGCGTTTCCTCGTCGACCGTGTCGGACAGGACGAGCGCGGTTTTCTCCAGCCACGGCAGGACGCGCAGGCTGTCCCAGACGGGCGACGCGATCCAGTCGCCGTAGCCCGTCTCCCAGTTCATGAGGGCGAACCCCTCGGGCGTGTTCATCTCCATGTCCGTGCCCAGGAGGTAGGTGCAGAAGTGTGCGCCGTGGTCGATGACGCCCTCGAGGAAGGCCTGCGCCTGGACGCGCTTGCCCACCAGCCGGCCCTGCATGTCCGTCAGGGCGACGACGAGGGTGTCGATCCGGCCGTCCCGGACCATGGCCTCCAGCTCCTCGTGGCGCGGGTGCTTGTCGTGGCTGCTGCTCATATGACCTCGCTCGGGACGCAACGCGGGTGAAGGTGAACCGATGACAGCAAGAGGGGGCGGGCCCGGGGGGGGGGGCGCCCCCCGGCCCTCTTGGGTTCCGATTGAACGACGCGGATCAGCCGCCGAATTCCCCGGCAGCCTGCTCGAACTCCTTCTCGAGCTCGGTGAGCTCGGCCTCGACCCCCATCCGATGGGGTCCCTTGAACGTGCCCTTGGCCCAGGCGAAGTAGTAAATGACCAAGAGGACGACGAAGCCGGCAACGGTCGCGAGCGCGGCCGGGTTGAGCGGGAACGGGTACAGGAAGAGCGGGTGATCAGGAGGATCCAGACCACGGAGACCATCGCCATTGGACGGCTCCAGCGGCCCAGGCTCCAGACTCTCTCCTTTCGCCACGACTGGTCGCCCCAGAGGCCCAGCGCGATCACCAGGCCGTACGCCCAGTAGAGGAGCACGGTGCTCACGCCGGTGACGCCGGCGATGATGAAGAACGGATCCCCACCGAGCGCCTTGGTCAGGACGTAGATCAGGGCAATGAGGAGCCAGCTCGCGACCGAGATCGCGATCACCGAGTTCGCGGGCGTCCGGTACCGGTGGCTCACCTTCTTGAGCCAGCCGCTGCCGGGAAGCCCATCATCGCGGCTGAAGGCAAAGAGCATCCGGCCGGCCGATGCGATCGACGAGAACCCGCAGAACGTCATCGCGAACGCGATACCGAGGGCGAGGAGCCCGCCGAGCTGGCCGAGGCCCGCCCCCAGGTTCGACTCGAGGATGTAGGCGACGCCGCCGCCGCCGGTGCTGTTCGCCAGCACGTCGCCGGGGTCCGTCATCTTCAGCGTGAGCGCAACGAGCA
Source organism: Candidatus Limnocylindrales bacterium (assembly GCA_046717305.1). Lineage (GTDB taxonomy): Bacteria > Chloroflexota > Limnocylindria > Limnocylindrales > CSP1-4 > UBA5189. The sequence goes on along the minus strand of JBKJVO010000041.1, from coordinate 508 downwards.
CGACGTAGCCCGCGACCGCCGAAACGGCGACCGAGAGAAAGACGCCCCAGGCGGATGCAGCCCGCGCACGAACGGTCTCTTCCGCCACGTGCGCCGACGCGTCGTAGCCGGTATACGTCCACTGCGCCTGAAGGAGGCTCAGGGCGAACGCCCCGGCGACCCCGAATGGCAGGATGCTGGCGATCGGATTGCCGTCGGCAGTCGTCCCGGCGGGCGCCACGGAGAACAGGAAGTCCAGGCCGTGTGTGGGCTGGGAGCCGGCCACGAAGAGCAGGATGGCGATGGCGGCGACGAAGCCGATGTGCCACCACACGGACAGGTCGTTCATGAACGCCACGATCCGTGTCCCGGCCACGTTGAACCCGATCTCGATCAGGATCAGGATGCCGGTGATCCAGATGGCATTCAGGACGCCGAACGTCTCGACGTTCGGGTCGACCCCGAAGACCGGGTTGAGGAGCGTGGCGGTGAGGTAGAACGCCGCCGCGTAGTTGATCCCGGCGACGAT
>JBKJVO010000040.1:0-8224 GCA_046717305.1 Candidatus Limnocylindrales bacterium | reverse complement strand
CGGCCACATCCTCGGCTCGGCGATCATCCGGCTGCGGGTGCGCGATCGTGCGGACAGCCCTGAGCGCCTCGTCGTCTTTTCCGGCGATCTTGGGCGGCCCGGGACCCCGATCCTGCGCGACCCGACGACCCTCACCGACGCCGACTACGTCGTGGTCGAATCGACCTACGGTGGGCGGGAGCACGAGCCGTCGGAGGAGGCGATCCGCATCCTCGCCGAGGCAGTCCGCGAGGTTGATCGGGTGGGCGGCGTCCTGCTCGTTCCATCCTTCGCCATCGGGCGGACCCAGGAGATCGTCTGGGAGCTGGACCGGCTGATCTCGCGGGGCGAGATCCCGCTCCTGCCGCTCTTCCTCGATTCGCCGATGGCGTCCAGGGCCTCGGACATCTATCGGCGCCACCCGGAGATGTACGACGCGGACACGGCCAAGCTGCTTACGTCGGGCGACTCGCCGCTCGACTATCCGGACCAGCGGATCACGAACAACGTGAAGGATTCACAGGCCATCGCGCGGTCGCCGCGGCCGTACATGATCGTCGCTTCGAACGGCATGCTCACCGGCGGCCGAGTCGTGGCCCACCTGCGCGAGCTCATCGACGACCCGAAGGCGACGCTCCTCTTCGTGGGCTACCAGGGCAAGGGCACGCTCGGCAGCCACCTTCAGGCGGGGGCCGAGACGGTGAAGCTGGACGGCCAGGTCCGGCAGGTCCGCTGCCAGATCCGCTCGATCAGCGGGTTCTCCGCCCACGCGGACGAGTCCGAGCTGCTCGCATGGCTCGGGCGGTTCGGCGAAGGCCGCCGCGCGGGGGACGCAGGCTTCCCGCGCCGGGTCTTCCTCGTGCACGGTGACCCGGAGGCGCAGCTCGCGCTCGCCCCGAAGGTCGGGCGCCTTGGCTTCGAGGTCCACGTACCGGTCTGGCACGAGCAGGTCCCGCTGGACTGATCGGATCCGCGCTGCTCGAGTGCCCGGGTCGGCCGAGACCCATATGCTCAGCCGGTGGGGCGCGTTCTCGGTCTGGTCCGGGCGGCGATGCGCTCGAGGGCGCCGGACCAGCCGGCGTCGAACGGTTGCCCGGGTTCGTCGAGGTCGAGGACGACCGGGGCGTGGTCCGACGGCGTGGGCGGGCCCTTCCGTGCCTGGCGGTCGATCTCCGCCCAGACGATCCGGCGCGCGACCGGCTCCGTCGCGTAGAGGAGATCGATCCGCATCCCCTCGTTGCGGTGGAACATGCCGGCTCGGTAGTCCCACCAGGAGAACCGCCCGGGCGCGGCGTTCACGGCGCGGTAGGCGTCCTGGAGGCCCCAATCGCGAAGCCGCGTGAGGGCGGCCCGCTCCGGCTCGGACACGTGCGTCCCGCCGTGGGCGGCGATCGGATCCCAGACGTCATCGTCGAAGGGGGTCACGTTGTAGTCGCCGCCGAGGAGGAGCGGCTCGTCGACGGATCGGGTCTCAGCGAGCCAGCGCGACAGGCGATCGAACCAGCGGAGCTTGCCGTCATAGAACGGCGACCCGACGACCCGGCCGTTCGGGGCGTAGAGCGAGGCCACGCGGATCCCGCCGCAGACGGCCGAAATCATCCGCGCCTCGCCGAGCGGGTCGAAGTCGTCCTCCGAGACGGCGACCGCCGCCCCGGCGGCGCTGTCCCGGACCGGCCCGTCGCCGAAATTCGTGACGACGTCCTCTGCGCCGACGCGGGTGAGGATCGCGACGCCGTTCCAGCGCCCCTCACCGTGATGCACCAGGTCGTAGCCGAGCATCGCGAACGGCATGACCGGCGCGTCCGCGTCGGACAGCTTCGTCTCCTGGATGAGGAGGACGTCGGGGCGCACGCGGTCCAGCCAGAGCTCGACGGCCTCCATCCTGGCCTTCAGTGAGTTGACGTTCCAGGTCGCGATGCGCATCGGTCGCCGTGTACCTCCGTGCCGCCGTTACTGCCGAAAGGGGCTCAGTACCGCCAGCCGCGCTGCCGCGCGAGGTCGAAGGTCGCCGTGTCCGCGATCGCCATGACCGCCATCGTCCCGGCGTGGACCGGATCGGAGACCACGAGGTCGGCGACATCGGTGATCGAGCCGGCGAGGACGAGAAGGCGCGGGAGCGTCGATCGACGAGTCATGCGACGGTCGTGCCGGTGGCGCGGCGGCGGCGCAAAGGTGCCATGGCGCTCTGCGGGCTCGGCGGGTCAGCGCGAGCGCAGGTCGGAGACGCTCATCCGGTGCGGGTCCACGCCGCCGGATTCGTCGTGCTCCTCGAACGCCTGGCCCAGGCTCTCGAAGGCAGCCCGCGTGGCCACCGGGTCAGAGGTCGTGAGCATGAGCGACCCGTCCGTGTCCTCGGCGACGCCGACGATGCCCGTGATGTTCACGCCGTGCTCGCCAAGGGCTGTCGCCACGCGAGCGAGCGCGCCGGGCCTGTCGTCCAGCTGGACCGTGAACCACACCGACACTGGGCACCTCCTGTGCCGAGGATGGTAGCCGACCCGCTACCCTTCGCCCGATGCCCCTGCGGACCAGCGCCTGCTCAAGGTGCCGCTGGTCCGGGTCGGCAACGGCGCCGCCGCTGGCCGTGACGAGCCTGCCTGAAAGGCCCTCCTCGAGAAAGCCTGACGGCTATGCGCGCGCCGAGCGCCGGGCGAGGACGACGCCGAGCACGACGAACACCGCCCCGATGACCGCCCAGATCGGGTCGCCGATCATGAAGCTGCGGCCGGCGGTCAGGATGCCCAGGCCCTGGAGGATCCAGACACCGCCCGTCAGGGCGATCGCCAGCGCGAGAGCGAGCCGGAGCGTCGAGCGGCGGGTCGTGCCCTGATCGTTCATCGGCGTAGGATGCCATCCCCGTGCCCGAGGGGCATGACATCGGAGGTTCCAGCGTGCCGAGCCACGACCATCCCGGCCATCCCGGTGAGCCCGTGAGCGACCACCGGCGGAGCGGTCGCCTCACGATCGGGCCGCGCGCCGCCGCGAAGATGGCCGGCGACCCGACGATGACCGAGGATCGAAAGCTCCTCGAGCCCTCCGAACGGCCGGCCTTTCTCAATACGGATCCCTGGCGGGCGCTCCGGATCCTGTCCGAGTTCGTGGAGGGCTTCGACGCGCTGGCGACGCTCGGCCCGGCGATCACCGTCTTCGGGTCGGCGCGCATCGACGAGGGATCACCCGTCTACGCCACCGCGCGTGAGATCGGCCGCCGCCTGGCTAATGAGGGGTACGCGATCATCACCGGTGGCGGACCGGGGGTGATGGAGGCGGCGAACCGTGGCTGCCAGGAAGGCGGCGGCATGTCCGTCGGCTGCAACATCGAGCTGCCGCACGAGCAGGACGTCAACCCCTACGTCGATCTTGCCGTCGAGTTCCGCTACTTCTTCGCCCGCAAGACGATGTTCGTGAAGTACGCGAACGGGTTCGTCATTCTGCCGGGCGGCTACGGGACGATGGACGAGCTGTTCGAGGCGCTCACGCTCATCCAGACAGGCAAGATCCGGCACTTCCCGATCATCCTCGTCGGAACCGCGTTCTTCGGCGGCCTCATCGACTGGATCCGGAGCCAGTTGGTCGCCGACGGGATGATCGACGAGGGCGACCTCGATCTCATCGCGCTGACCGACGATCCCGCCGAGGTCGTGGAGATCGTGAAGCGGTCTGCCCGCCGTCGCGCGGACGACCCGCGGGTCTGACGGCGGTCGTTCCGTCGAGCGCGGCTCAGGAGCGGCTCACGTTCGCGGAATCGCGACCTCGATGACGCCGTCCACGACGCGGACCGGGTAATAGCGGAACCGGCGAACTCGCGTCAGCCGCCGCGCCTCCGCCTTCTTTCCGGGAATGTCGGGCCTCGGATCGCCCCCGGACGGGCTCCAGGTCGGGTGGTACGTACCGTCGGGATCCAGGCCGCCGGTGGTTGGCATCTGCACGGGTTCACCGGACGCGAGATCAAAGCGGCCATCGTGGAGCGGGCAGGCGACGACGCAGCCGTCGAGCTCGCCGAGGCTGAGGGGGGCGGACATGTGCGGGCATCGATCGTCCACGGCGACGACGCCGGCGCTCGTGTTGGCCAGGAGCACGTCGAGATCGCCGAAGGTCACCCGCCGCAGCGCGCCGGGCGGCAGCGCCCCGGCGTCGAGCGCCGACACGAATGACGCGCCGGCCGCGCCGATTGCCGTCAGACCGGCCGGAATCGGGGCCGGAACGGGAGCCGAAACGGAAGGGGAAACGGAAGGATCGGGACGCGTCATCATGACCCGATCCTAACCCCGTCGCGGATCTCGTCAACGACCGGTGACGGGACACGGGACCCGGGAGGCCGCAATGCGCTTCGCGCTCATGATCGAGGCCCAGCAGGGGCTCTCCTACGAGGACCAGCTCGCGTTCGTCCGACGGGCCGAGGCCGCCGGGTTCGAGGCGTTCTTCCGAAGCGACCACTACGCGAGCTTTCCCGGGCCGTCCGATGGTCCGACCACGGACGCGTGGACGGTGCTCGCGGGGCTCGCCCGGGAGACCGAGCGGATCACGCTGGGCGTTCTCGTCAGCCCCGTGACCTTCCGCCATCCGGGAAATTTCGTGAAGGTCGTCACGACCGTGGACGAGATGAGTGGCGGCCGCATCGAGGTGGGAGTGGGTGCCGGCTGGAACGAGGCGGACCACCGGCCGCTGGGCCTGGCGTTTCCCGAGATCGGGGCCCGGGCGGATCTGATGGAGGACCAGCTGGCCATCCTCCACGGCCTCTGGACGGAGCCGGACGGATGGTCCTATGAGGGGCACCACCTGCGCATCGAGAACGGCTTCCTCCGTCCGAAGCCGGTGGACGTGCCCGGCCGGCCGCACGCCGCGAACGGCACGGTGCGGCCTCGGATCATCGTCGGCGGGGAGGGATCGCCCCGCGGGTTCCGGCTCGCCGCGCGCTACGCGGACGAGTTCAACCTGACCGCATCGTCTCCGGAGCGGGCGGTCGAGCGGTACGCGGCGCTCGATGCGTCCTGCCGGGCCGCCGGGCGTGACCCGGCCACCGTGACGCACTCGCTGATGGCCGGGGTCATAGTCGGGGCCGATTCGGCCGACGTGGCCCGCCGGCGGACTGCGCTCCTGCGCGCGCTCGGTGTCGCCGAGACTGGTAGCTCCGAGTGGTACGAGGCCCGGAAGGCCCGCTGGATCCTGGGCACCCCGGACGAGGCGCGCGTGATGGTCCGGCGCTTTGCGGCGGCGGGTGTCGAGCGAATCATGCTCCAGGACTTCCTGCCGTGGGACCTGGAGATGGTGGACCTGATGGGTGCCGAACTGATCGGGAAGGTCTAGCCGAGCGACCGGCGAGGTCGGTGACGCGCGCGCCTTGTCGGCGCAGGCGACGTTCGCGCCACTTCGACATCGCGGGACGACTCGGGCGCCATCCCTCGCGACGCGGATCGGCAGTTGCCGGGCGCAGCGTCCGAATGCGGTCATCTCGACGAAGGGCGTCGATCTGGCAACCACGCGACGCCGTGCGACGTTGAGAACCGGCGATCGCGACCCGATACCGCGCCGAACGGTCCACCCGTGTCGATCTGGCAGGCGCCGCGTTTTGCAGCATTGTGCGGCGGTGGTCGTCAGGTCTTACGACCGCTCGAATGTCAGCTCGATCGTCAGGCGCAGCGTCGCGCCTGGCTCCAGGGGATGGAGGGCACCCGGTTCACCCCGCAGGAACCGACGCAGTCCATGTGGCGCGTGCGTCTGGGGCTCGATGGCCACGGCGTCCCGCCCGCCGGGGCTCGCGGCGACGATCCAGAGGCCCGCATTCGAGCGGGCACGCAGCGACGCTCTCACGCCGAGCTCGGGCCAGCGCAGCTCGACCGCCGGGTCGCCCGGATCGGCCCACGCGGCGTCGAGATCGTCCGGCATCAGCTGCAGTGCTCGAAGGTCGTACGGCCCGGAAACCGCCTCGATCTGAGCGTCGGGGTCCGTGTTCGAGGGGAGGACACGAGACGCGTCGATGCGCACCTCCAGCGGCCGCCGAAACCACGGATGGAGTCCCAGGCCAGCCGGCATGGTGGATTCGGCGAGGTTCGTCAGCGACTGCTCGATCGTCAGCACGCGGCCCGCGACCGTCACCCGCATCGTCGCCTCGTACGGCCACGGCCAGCCATCGCCGCCTCCTCGCGCCAGGAGTCGCCCATCCTCCTGGAGCATCCATGGGCTCGCATAGAGCTGCCCGTGGATCGCAGTCCCGTCCGGAGAGTTTGAGGCGAGCCGGACCTCGTCGTCACCGACCGTGGTGGGCGTTGACGAGATCCGGTTGCACCACGGCGCCATGACGTAGCCGCCCCACGAGAACGGATCACACAGGTGCTCGGCGGGGTCGTCGGGCGTGCGCAGCAGGTCGTGGCCAAAGGCGTGGAGGCGGTGGAGCCGCGCGCCGACCTTCGGCAGCAGCTCGGCGTGGATGGGCCCGTCCGCGATCGTCAGGTGCGGACCGGCGTCGCCCGGCGCGCCGGAGGACTCGCCGCCCATCAGCCGGCGAGGGTCATCGCGTGATCCGGTCGGAGGAGGAACGGCGGCAGGTAGGCCGGCAGGTTGGACAGCGGCAGGACGTCCGGGTGGAGGTCGATCCCGAGTGCGTCGCGCATGAACGCCCGCCGGGTCTGGACGCGCGCCCACAGGTCCGGGTACGCCTGCGCGAGGGCGTCGCGCAGGGCGGCGTCCGCCAGCGCGATCCCGTCCTCGATGTTCGTCGTGAAATAGGGCGTGCCCGTCGCGGGGATGATGTCCACCTGCATGACCATGCCGGAACGCAGCTCGATCCGGCTGCCGCGGCCCACGGGCGAGTTCACCCATTCGTCGAGGTGGAGCTGGTGGCCCGGGTTGAGGAAGATCCCGAAAAACGGGTCCGCGAGGCGCCGATCGATGATCTCCTGGAGCGCCCCGCCGGTCTGTCCGATGCGGAGCGCCCCGTACCACTCCGCGACGGCCTCGAAGTACGGCCGGACGAGCCGATCCACGTAGTCGCCGAACCCGGCACGGCAGTTCAGCGCTCCCCAGATCCCGAAGGCGACCGTCAGGAGGTCGCCGCGCTCGATGACCCGGTCGCCGGGGCTCAACAGGCCGAACCGCGCCCGGGGCCCGGCGGTCAGCATCAGGTGGCAGGAGAGGGGAGCGCCGCTCCACTCGAGAAGCCGGACCGCCTCGCGCTCCCGCATTCCGGGCCGCAGCCCGAAGAGGAGGTTCCTCACCCCGTTTGACGTCTCGGAGGCGGCGTGCTCGAAGGCCGCGATCTGCTCTGCCTCGTTGATGATCCGGAGCCCGTCGGCGGCGTCGATGAGGAGGTCGGTGGCGTTCTCGACGGACCCACCCTCGCCGACAAGGGAACGGAGCTCATCTACGAGGAACGCGGGTGTCCGGACCTCCACGACCGGCGCGTGCGCGGCGCCGATTTTCACAGTTCATTGTTGGGATCGAGCGTAGCACACGTTTGTGTGATACCAACACAAATGTGGGCGGGCTCGCCCACCGGACGCCGCGGGCCGGTCGCCCCTAACCGGCCGCCTCGGCTGCCGCGAGGTAGCGCGGGTCGTCCCGACGAATCGGGTCCGGGTTCACCCCGCGGGCGAACGCCAGCCGTTCCGTCAGGAGCTGGAGCGGCGTCGTCGTGGCGAGCAGCGCGGCTACCGGCGCCGGCAGACCCGGCGCATCGGGGACCACCACTCGTCCGGCTGGCGTTAGCCCGGGGTCGATCTCCTCGGCGACGACGTCGGTGAGGATCGCCCCGGCCCGGACTCCGATCTCCCGGCACGCCCGGAGCGCCTGGAGGGCGCGAGCGGTCCGCGCGCCTCGATGTCCCCGTTCCGCGAGGATGAGCACGAGGCCGATGCCCGAATCCACGCCGGCGAGGTGCCCGTGGAGCATCGTCTCGAGGTCCCGCATCGCGGCCGGCAGGTGGGCGCCCTCCTCGATCTTCAGCGTCAGCTCCCGCGCCGCGGTCCGATCGGCGCCGGAGCCCAGGACGATCAGCCGGTCGACGTCGGCAAGGCTGCGGGCCATCGCCTCTGCAGCCTCGACTTGACCAGCCTCCAGGCCGTGGGCGAGCAGTGCGGCCACTGAGTCCGACGCCAGCGAGGTGCCCGTGAGGTGCGCGCCGACCGCGGCCGCGACCAGGATCGGCGACAGGTAGCCGATCGTGTGGCACCAACTCTGGTCCATCTCCTCGGGCGAGACGACGATGTCCGCGATCGAGGCCCCCGGCGAGCCCGCGGCGGCGGTGATG
>JBKJVO010000039.1:0-3278 GCA_046717305.1 Candidatus Limnocylindrales bacterium | reverse complement strand
GTGGCGGCGGCGTTCGGTGGCACGACCACGTTCCTCGCGTTCAACAATCCGGGGACGGGGTCGTCGGCCGTGGCCGAGCGCTCGCTGGTCGCTGGCCTGCGCGAATGGCGCGCGGCGACCGAGTCGGACAGCGCGATCGACTACGCGGTCAGCCTGGCGATCAGCGGGCGGATGGACGACCCCATCGCCGAGTTGCCGGAGGTGATCGATGCCGGCGTACCGACCTGCAAGGCGTTCATGGTCTTCGACTTCCGGCTCGACGATCGGCGGCTGTACGACGCGATGCGGGTCATGGGCGAGCGCGGCGGGATGCTCCAGGTCCACTGCGAGGACCCGGTGCTTCTCGACGCCGCCGTCACCTCTGCCCTTCAGCGTGGTGACGTGTTACCGCGCTACCACGCTACTACGCGACCAAGCTACGTCGAGGCGGTCGCGACGGCGCGCGCGATGGCCTTCGCGCGGATGGCCGGGGCACCGATCCACGTCGTCCATTTGTCGTCGGCGGAGGCACTCCGTGAGGTCCGGCAGGCCAGGCACGACGGTGTGCGCGTCTCCGCGGAGACCTGCCCGCACTACCTGGTCCTGACCGACGAGCGCTACGACGACCCCGACCCGGCGTCGTGCGCCCGGTTCATGATCTCGCCGCCGCTCCGAACGCCCGCGGACCGCGACGCGCTGTGGGCGGGGCTGGCCGACGGCTCGCTCGACATCGTCGCCACCGACCACGTTCCCGATCGCCTCTCGGTCGAGAAGGCCCAGGCCGCCCGCGGCGTGCCATTCGACAAGATCAGCAACGGGGCGCCCGGCATCGAGACGCTGCTGACCCTGCTCTACTCAGAGGGCGTCGCTCGTGGCCGTCTCACCATCGAGCGGATGGTCGATCTCCTCGCGACCACCCCGGCGCAGCGCTTCGGTCTCGGCGCCAAGGGCGCCCTCGAGGTCGGTCGCGACGCGGACATCGTGCTCTTCGACCCGGCGGCCGGCCGCACGATCCATGCAGCCGACCTGCATCACACCAGCGACTACACGCCCTACGAGGGTCTCGCGGTGGCGGGCGCGGTCCGCGACGTCTTCGTTCGAGGGCAGCCGGTGATCCGCGATGGCGCCTTCGTCGGAAGGCGCGGCGAGGGGCGCTTCCAGGAACGGGCGATCGTCGCCGATCGACTGCCGCCCTGATCGGCGCCCGGACCCGGCCCGAGGCCTGCACCTACGCCGTCGAACGCTGGATCGTCGCCTCGATGAGGCCGTGCGGCTCGGTCGTGGCGACGTAGATCTCCTTGTCGTTGGTCATCCCGAACGGCGACAGGTCCACCAGCCAGTGGTGGAGATTGGGCATCGCGAACGAGATCTGGCTGACCGACGGGTGTCGCTGGAGGACGGCTTCGCCCATCAGCCAGATCGAGGTCTGGACGGCCGGGCTGAAGTGTTCGGCGAAGACGTCGAGGATCGTCTTTGTCACCGCGTCGTACGTCGCGTCGAAGTCGAGGTCCGTCCGATCGTAGCGCCACGAGGCGGTCACCTTGGTGGCCATGATCCGGTCGTCGGTGTCCTTGAGGGTCGTGAACCGGTCGCGCGGGAAGCCCGCGAAGGCGGACTTCGTGGTCTTCATCACGACGAGATCCTCGATCCCGGCGTCCACCGTGGCGCCCTCGCGGGTCGTCGAGATGACCGCGCTCCTGGTGAGATCGCCGGTCCGCATGAACGCGTGGTCCGACGGGGCCCCGTCGACGGACAGGCGCGACCAGCGGTGCTCGGCGATCGTGACGGTGGAGCGGCTGACCTGGGGAAACTGGAGGAAATGAGAAGCGAGCGCCAGGCCGTACGCCTCTGAGGACCCGCTCAGGTGATCCTTGGCCAGCGCGTAGACGGTGTTCTTCATCGTGTCGGTCGCGACGACGTTCGACTGGTCGCCGGTGGCATGGGCGTCGACGAAGTCGCCCTCGAGGGCCACCCGGACGGTGAGATCCTTGAGGAGATGCCGGCCCGGCGTGCGGGTCACCTTCACCAGGCGGACCTTCGCCTTGCCGTAGTTGTTCGCCCCCATGGTGATGGTCGAGTTCCCCGTGGCGGGTGTGCTGGCGGTCATCCGCTACCTCCTCGTGCATGCCGAAGCGCGCGGCCAGGCAGCGCTCCGGTGTGTTCTCCAAGGTCCACGACCAGCCGGCCGTTGACGATGACGTGATCGATCCCGTCGGGGAACCGGCGCGGCTCCTCGTACGTAGCGTTGTTCCTGATCGTCGCCGGGTCGAAAACGACGAGGTCCGCGGCGGCCCCGTCGCGGATGACACCCCGCTCCGTGAGGCCCAGACGGGCCGCGGCCGCCCCGGTCATCTTGCGGACAGCCTCCTCGAGACCGAGGAGCGCCTCGTCGCGGACGTACTGGCCCAGGATCCGCGGGAAGCTCCCATATGTCCGCGGACTGGGCTTCGCCCCCACGAACGTCGAATCCGTCCCGACCATGCCGGCCGGATGGCGGATGAACTGGGGCAGGGTCTCCGACCACGGCCCGGGCGTGACCTCGCTCACTCGCAGGTCCTCCTCGAGCAGCAGATCGCATAGCGTGTCGACAGCGTCCCGGCCGGTCTCCGCCATGACGTCGCCGATCGTCCGACCCTCCCAGCGCAGGTTGGCCGGAACAGCGAAGTAGCCCAGCCGGACGTCGCCCAGGCCACCGCCACCCGCGAACAGGACGCCCCGTTCGCCCAGCTCCCGGCGGATCCGGTCACGGACGGCGCGATCGGCCAGCCGCTCCTTCGTCTTCGCCGGGCCGCCGGACTGGATGTCAGTCGGGATCATGATCAACAGGCGGGTGCAGGCCCACTCGGATGGGTAGCTGTCGAAGGTAACGTCCTGGCCCTGCGCCCGGGCTGCGTCGACCAGTCCGAGCAGCTCGTCGGGACCCCCGGGGGAGGTCTGCCGGTGGTAGAAGTGGGTGATGTGGGCCGGCGCCTGGCCCAGCCGCCCGATCTCGATCGCCTCGCGGAACGGGTCGAGGAACCGATCGCCCAGTGAATAGCGGACGTGGGTGTGGTAGATGCCCCCACCCCTGGCGGCCTCGTTCGCGAGCTCGCTGAGCTCGGCGGTCGTGGCATAGCTGCCGGGAGGGTAGTCGAGGCCGGAGCTCAGGCCGAAGGAACCCTCGGCCATCGCCTCGCGAAGCATTGCCCGCATGTCCCGCGTCGCGTTCGGCGTCGTGGGGATGTCCTCCCAGCCGAGCGCCGCGATCCTCAGGGCCGTGTTGCCCACGAGGAAGACGATGTTGACCGAGCAGCGGCCGT
>JBKJVO010000038.1:0-12156 GCA_046717305.1 Candidatus Limnocylindrales bacterium | reverse complement strand
GCGTCTTCGAGTCGTTGACGACCTGCGGGCCCGATACCCGCGCCGCCAGCTCGTCCGCCCACTCCATGGCTGTCCCTGCTCCTCGAACGTGGCCGGACCCTGGCGGTGGTGACCCGCCCGCCATTCGGCCCGAGGTCTAGCTGATCCCGACGATCGTGTACGAGATGTCGCCGGCGGGGACGCGCACGGCAACCTTGTCGCCCTTCTTGCGGCCGAGCAGCGCTCGACCGACCGGGCTCTCGTTGCTGATGCGGCCCTCCGTGGGACGCGCCTCCGTGGACCCGACGATCGTGAACGATTCCTTGCCGTCCGGGCCATCCACCTTCACGGTCGAGCCGATCTGGACCACCTCGATCGAATGGTGCTCGTCGATGATCGTCGCGTTCTTGATGAGTGCCTCGAGCGTCTGGATCCGGCCCTCGACGAAGGCCTGCTCGTTCTTGGCGTCCTCGTACTCGGCGTTCTCGCTGAGGTCGCCGTGCTCCTTCGCGTCGTGGATGCGCTGGGCGATCTCCGGACGGCGCACGGACACCATCTCTTCAAGCTCCCTGCGAAGCTTCTCGAGGCCATCTCGTGAGATGTAGGTGGGCTTGCTGTTCACTCGGATTCGGCCCCTGGGTGGTGCTCCGGATCGCCGCTCGAGCGCGGGTCGACGGAACGGTGCGGGTCTGGATACACGAGAACCCCAGCCGTCCGCGGGTACCCCCACGGGCTGGAGTTCGAGCCGGGCGCGTAGCCTAGCGCTCCCTCACCGGGGTGTCAAAGCGCCCGGGGCGTCAGCGCTCGCCAGCGAGGTTGAGGAGGCGGCGCTTGACCCGCCGGAGGGCCGCTCGGTCCGCGGTCGCGATGAACACGGTGTCGTCGCCGGCGATGGAGCCGACGACTTCGGGCCAGCGGGCGCGGTCCAGGGCGGCCGCTACCGCGTGGGCAGAGCCCGGCAGCGTCTTCACGACGAGCAGGAGGCCGGCCTCGCGGATCTCGGCGGGGAGGTCGTGCAGAAGTCGGCGAAGGCGGTCCTCGCCGGAGACTTCCGCCTCCACGAGTCGCGGCGTCAGGACGTAGACCTGGGCGCCGTCGCGGGAAGCCTTGACCAGCCCGAGCTCGGCGACGTCCCGTGAGATCGTGGCCTGGGTGGCGCGAAAGCCCCGCTCGCGGAGTGCGCCCGCGAGCTCCTGCTGCGTCCGGATGGGCCGCTGGTCCACGAGGTCGCGGATCGCCCGCTGACGAAGCTGTTTCATGACCTCCATCGGCTTCGGTCGCCTACCGGTCCCAGAGGCTGAGCCAGGCGACGACGATGACGCCCGCGAGGACGAGCCGATACACGATGAAGATCGTCGTCGGGTGGGTGCGGAGGAAGCGGAGGAGGATCGCAATGGCCGCGAGCCCCGCGATGAGCGCAGCGAGCATGCCCGCGACGAGCGGCACGAGGTTCACCTCGACGCCGGCCTCGCCGGTGATGAGCTTCCTGACCTCGTAGAGTCCGGCGCCGGCGGTGATCGGCGTCGCCATGAGGAAGCTGAACCTCGCCGCCGATTCGCGATCGAGACCGGCGAACAGTCCGGCCGAGATCGAGATGCCGGACCGGCTGATCCCGGGCACGAGCGCGAGCGCCTGGGCCAGGCCGATGCCGAGCGCGCCGACGGGCGACAGGTCGCCGATGCCTTTGGTCCGGGTCCCGCTACGCTCCGCCAGCCAGAGGATCGCCGCACCGACGACGAGCGTGATCGCGACCAGACGAAGCTCGCGAAACGCGGTCTCGATGAGGTCGTTGAGGAGCAGCCCTGCCATGACGGCAGGGATCGTCGAGAGCACGAGGAGCCAGGCCAGTCGCCGGTCCGGATCAGCGCCGATGGACCGCTCCCGGACGGACGCGAACCAGGCCGGGATCAGCCGGAGCCAGTCGGCCCGGAAGAAGAGCAGGAGGGCGAGCAGCGTCCCCATGTGGAGCATCACGCTGAACGCGAGGCTGCCGATGAACGGGTCGTCCCAGCCAAGGAGGGCCGGGACGACGATCAGGTGGCCGGAGCTGGACACGGGCAGGAACTCGGTGAGCCCCTGCACGAGCCCCATGACGATCGCCTGTACAAGGATTTCCATGGCTAGGGCCCCGTTACTGACCAGGCGGGTCCGACGACTACCGAATGAACAACGGGGCGAGCACGAGCGTGATCGTCGCGAGCAGCTTGACGAGGACGTGGAGGGACGGTCCCGCGGTGTCCTTGAACGGGTCGCCGACCGTGTCGCCGACGACCGCGGCCGCGTGCGCGAACGACTTCTTGCCGAGGACGTTGCCGGCCTCGTCCTTGAGGTTGCCCGACTCGATGTACTTCTTCGCGTTGTCCCACGCGCCGCCGCCGTTGTTCAGGACGGTGGCGAGGAGGACGCCTGAGATCGTGCCGACCATGAGCATGCCGGCGATTGCCTCGTAGCCGAGGAGGAGCCCGACGATGATCGGGGTTGCCACCGCGACGACGCCCGGCAGGACCATCTCGCGAAGAGCGGCGCGTGTCGTGATGTCGACGACGCGGGCGTAGTCCGGACGCTGGCTGTAGTCCATGATCCCGGGCATCTCCCGGAACTGGCGCCGGACCTCGAAGATGATCGCCTGCGCCGTCGTGCCGACCGCGCGGATGGCAAGGGAGCTGAGGAAGTAGACGAGCATCGCGCCCATGAGCGCCGCGACGAACACGCCGACGTCGGCGAGGTTCACGGACTCCAGGAGCGGGCCGCCGCGGTTGGTCTGGATCAGGTTGACCTTGTCGATGTACGCCGAGAACAGGAGGAACGCCGCGAGCGAGGCGGACGCGATCGCGTAGCCCTTCGTGAGCGCCTTCGTCGTGTTGCCGACCGCATCCAGGCGGTCCGTGATCTCGCGCGCGCCGGCCTCCGACCGGCTGAACTCGGCAACGCCGCCGGCGTTGTCCGTGATCGGGCCGAAGGTGTCCATCGCGAGGATGTAGGCGGTCGTCATGAGCATGCCCATCGTCGCGACCGCGGTCCCGAAGATGCCGCCAACGTCCTTGCCGGCGGCGTTCGTCAGGCCCGCCTGCTGGCCGAGCCAGTGCGACGCGATGAGGGCGAGGCCGATTGAGATCGCCGTGACGAACGTCGTCTCGAATCCGACGGCCATGCCGCTGATGATGTTCGTGGCGGGGCCGGTCTTGGAGGCCTCCGCGATCTCGCGGACCGGGCGGAACGTGCCGGCTGTGTAGTACTGGGTGATGTAGACGAAGGCGACCGAGGTCGCGAGGCCCACGAGGCCCGCGAGGAAGAACCAGATCCAGACGGGGAGCCCGTTCGAGGTCGAGCCGCCCGTATCCATCATGACGTTCGTCGTGATCGCCAGCCCGACCACGGACAGGAGCGTCGTCACCCAGTACCCGCGGTTCAGGATGTTCATCGGGTTCTCGGTCTCGGTGCCGCGGATGAAGAACATCGCGACGATGGTGGCCAGGAGGCCAAATGCGCGAACCACGAGCGGGAAGAAGATCCAGCCTTCGGGGTTGGCCCAGCCCGCGGTCTGGGCGATCGTGAACGCGGCCACGCCCAGGATCATCGCCCCGATGTTCTCGGCTGCCGTGGACTCGAACAGGTCCGCGCCGCGGCCGGCGCAGTCGCCGACATTGTCGCCGACGAGGTCCGCGATGACGGCCGCGTTCCGCGGATCGTCCTCGGGAATGCCCGCCTCCACCTTGCCCACGAGATCGGACCCGACGTCGGCGGCCTTCGTGTAGATGCCGCCGCCGAGCTGCGCGAAGAGCGCAACGAACGAGGCGCCGAATCCGAAGCCGACGATGAGGAATGGCGCCTCCGCCACGGTGACGTCGCCGACAAAGGTCTCGTAGACCGAGAAGATGCCCCACACGCCGAGGAGCGAGAGAGCCACGACGAGAAAGCCTGAGACGGCCCCGCCGCGCATCGCGACCTGGACCGCCTCGACGAGGCTCCGCCGTGCAGCGGCCGCCGTCCGGACGTTGGACCGGACGCTGATGGTCATGCCGATGATGCCCGAGAGCATCGAGCAGCCCGCCCCGACGAGGAACGCGACCGCGGTCATGATCCCGACCGGCGCACCCGCGAGTGCCGGCACGTCGGCGACGTCCTTGGTCTCGACGAGCGCGATGACGAGGCCGATGATCACCGCGCCGCCGAGGGCGAGGAGCCCGATCGTCGTGTACTGGCGCTTGACGAAGGCATCCGCGCCCTCGCGGATCATGTCCCCGACGTCCTGCATCGCCTGAGGGCCCTTGTCGCGGGACAGGACGTCGCGCGCGAGGTAGAGGGCGAAGAGGACCGCGGCGATGCCCGCCACGGGAATCATCAACTGGAGCGCACTGGCATCCATCGGGTGGTTGGTTCCTCCAGGTTCGTCGACGTAGTGGTGGCAACGGGCGCGAGCGGCGCGCACCGTCCGTCCGGGCGGACTCGGGGAGATTCGGCGACGGCTCCAACCCGCGTGCGGGAAAGCCCTGGGCGCACGCCGGATCGGCCGTTCAGGCCGCGGCGGAGTGTATCAACTGCCGATCCGGCGGGTCAAATCCATGCTGGACGATGGGACATGCAGCCGCGGAGGCACGTCAGGGGAGCCACCGGGCATAGGCCCCGTCCGTCGTCAGCTGGAGCACGGTCTCCGTGGCGAGATCGACGGACCAGATCCCGTCGGCGTCGTCCGGCCTGATCACGAACGTCCGCCCGATGAGGATCGTGTTCCCGTCCGGCGAGAACGCCGGCCATCGATCGTCGAACGCCTCCGTCGGGTCGAGCCGTGACACTGTTGTCGCCCCCGGGGCAAGCACCGCGATTCCGGCCGAGTGCGTGCCGGCCCCACGGATCGTCACTGCGATCGACCCGTCCGAGTTGACGCCCACCGGCCCCACGGCTCCGTCCATGCCGGGGATCGCGGTGATCCCTCCGTCCGTCGCGATCGTCCAGAGCATCGAGGTCGCCGAGCCGAGAGACCCGTCCGCCGTCGCCGCGACGATGAACGCGTCGTGGCGGGGCGACCAGGCAGCGGCCGAGTCGGCCACGAGCGAAACGGGAACGGACGGAGCCGCCTCCGCCGAAGGGGTCAGGTCCACGATGACGGGTTCGCCGCCTGCGGTCACGAGGAGCGCCCAGCGGCCGGTGGGATCGATAGCGGTCCTGGGCATCCAGCCGGGGGTACCGTCCGTCCCTCCGATCCCCTCGCCGCCGAGGTCGGCAGACCCGAGAGGTGGCGCTCCGTGGTCCAGGAGTTGACGCTCGTCGCCCGGGGTCCCGGGGAGCGGCACCAGCCAGTACCCCAGGTCCGCGCCGTCCGCACCGCGTCGCCCGACGATGAGCCGGCCGTCGGCGGGCGTGAGCACGGGCGCGTATTCGAAGCGACCCTCATCCGTGACCCGCCGGAATTCGCCACCGTCGATGCCGATCACACTCATGACTCCCCCGGCCGAATAGACGACGAGCGCGCCGTCGGGCGTCGCATCGAACCCGGACACCGGTACGAGCTCGGTGGTGAGCTGCCGCTGGTTCGTCCCGTCAGGGTTCATCAGCCACACGTTGCGCACCCCTGAGCGAGCGCTCAGAAACGCGATCTGATTCTGGCCGGAGGCGGTCGGCGAACCGGTCGTGAAGCTCCAGCTTCGGCCGGCCGCGACTGCCTCCGGATCGTCGCTGCGTGAGACGGAGGGCGCCAGCGTCACCGTATAGGTCGTATGCGGCGCGAGCGGGTCCGCCGGCACGAACAGGATCGTGTCCGGCGCCGTGACCGCGCCGGCGGTCCCTCCGGCAGGCGTCCGGTCGTCCACGATCTTCACGATCCGGACGTCGCCGTCGACGTTGGGCGTGATCCGGAACGCTGCGCGGGCGCTGTCCAAATCGATTGGAGCGTCGAACCGAATCGCGACGGGCGTCCGGATCCCGACGCCGGAGGCCCCGGCGGCCGGCACCGCGTCCAGGACGACCAGACCGGCCGCCACCGTGGAGAAGCGCACCGTGAACGACGCCCGCAGCCGATTTCCGCCGGTATCGGCCGCGCCGACGCCCACGGTCAGGGTGTAGGTCGTGCCGAAACGGAGCGCGCTGTCGAACCGGACCGACACGGTGTCGCCGCTCCACGAAGCCTTGGTCGCGATCGGCGGATCGACTCGGATGGCCGCCTCGACCGAGGCGGTGTCCATGAGCCGGTCGAATTGCAGGTCCACGGCGCTGTCCACCGGCACGCCGGTCGCGCCGTCGGCAGGCGTCACCCGGACGACGAGCGGCGGCCCCACCGTGCGGAAGACCCATGGCTCCGGCCCGGCCTCGGCAACGTTGCCGATGAGGTCCTCGAATCCGGGTTCGATCCGGATCGTGAACTCCGTGTCCGGCGGGAGCTTCGCCGAGGGCGTGAAGATCGCCGTCGCGCCATCCCAGGAGAAGGCGCCTGCCACATACGGTTCGATCCGGAACCGCCCTTCGACCGTGCTCGTCCGGACCGGCTCGCTGAACTGGACGTCGATCGCGGTGAGCGTCTGCGCGAGGCGATCGTCGCCGGCCGGCGCGCTCAAGGAGATGCGGGTCACGCCCGGGGCGCGGCGGTCCACGAGCGTCGCGTTGTAGAGCACGAGCGCGAGCCCGACGAGCGCCACGACGATGCTGACGAGGGAGATCAGCCGGCGCATCCGCACCACCCCAAGGGACTGCCGGTCACGGGGCGGGACGATAGCACAGCCCCTATACTCCGCCTCTTGTGAGCCAACGACCAGCGCTCGGCTGTCTTTTCGAGGTCCTCGAAACCCTCGTCCTCACCGTTCTCATCTTCTTCGGGATCCAGTCCTTCGTCGCCCAACCGTTCAAGGTCCAGCAGGGCTCGATGGAGAACACGTTGATCCCCGAGCAGTACGTCCTGGTGGACAAGCTCTCCCCGCGCTGGGACCCCTATTCACACGGCGACATCATCGTGTTCGAGCCACCGGCCTCGTGGTCCCAGGGCTCCACGGTGCCCTTCATCAAGCGCGTGATCGGCGTGGCGGGAGACGAGGTGGAGCTTCGTGACGGGTTCGTCTACGTGAACGGCCTCCGGCACGTCGAGGACTACATCTTCCGCGACAGCAACCGCGTGCCGCAGGAGTCCCTCCCGGCCCCGGGCGGCGCGACGCGATGGATCGTGCCGGACGGCGACCTGTTCGTGATGGGCGACCACCGGCAGGACTCGGCCGACTCGCGCAACTTCGGCCCGATCGAGGTGTCCCACGTCGTCGGGCGCGCCTGGTTGCGGTACTGGCCCTTCAACACGTTCACGATTCTCCCGGCCCCTTCCTACTCGGAGCTGGCGAGCCCGGCCCCGTGAACCCGATCCTCGCGGGGCTGGCCCTCGCGGTGACGGTCGGCACCGTGATCGCAGTGTCCGCTCGCGAGGCTCGTGCGGCGTTCATCGGCCTCGCGGTGGCCATCGGGCTTGGGCCGTTCCTCGCCGACCCGCTCCCGGCCCCGGCGGTCCTGGCCGCACGGGTCGTGACCGGCATTCTCGTCGTCTATCTGCTCCGGGCGACGTGGGCCGGCGACAGCGTCCGCGGTCTCGGATCCAGGCTCGGGTGGCCGGCGGAGGCGGTGCTCGCGGCGGGAGCGGCGGTCGCGGGCATCGCGCTCGCCGCAGGCCTTGCCTCCCTCCAGGCGGGTCCGTTGAGCCCCGAATCGGGATCGAACCTCCTCGATACCCTCACGCCGTCAGCCGTTGCCCTGGCCACCGGCCTCGCGTCGGTCGCGCTGGGCCTTGCTCCGGCGCTCCTGTCCAGGAGCTCGTTGCCGACGACGATTGGTCTCCTGCTCATGGTCCAGGGCGTGGTGCTGGCTCGAACCGGGATCGCCGGTCCGCCGGGCGAGTTCGAACAGCTCGGGATCAACGGCCTCGTCCTTGCGGTGGGCGCCGCCGGAGCCCTGCTCGCGATCGTCGCGCGGCGGGGGACGGTGGACGTGGCGGCGCCCGACGTCCGATGAGCGTCCTCCTCCTCGCGGTCCTCGCGATCCCCGGGGGCCTGGCGGCGCTCCTCACGTCCGGCCGGCCGCGGCTTGCCCTCCTCATCGGCGGGGTGACGGCCGTTCTGTCGCTCGTCGTCGCCGGGACGATCGGCGCGCAGGACACGGTGCCGCTCGCTGGGACAGTCGTGTCGGGCTCAGACGGCCTGCGGACGGTGGCGCTGACATGGGCAGCCGGGATCGTCCTCCTCGGAGCGGTCGATGCGCTCGTCGGAAGCGGCGGGGTCGTCCTGGGGCCGTTGCTCATCGGGCTCGGAACGGGCGCCCTGGCGCTCGCGGTGGCGGACGCCGGGGTCGGGTTCGCGCTGCTCACCGGCGGGGGCATCGCCGCGGCGATCGGCCCTTTCGCGTGGGTGCGCTCCGGCACGACCGACGCCGGTGTGCTCGGTCTTCGGGTCCTCCGGCCGCTGGCGGTTGCGGGTCTGCTCGCCCTCGCCGGGGTCGCGTGGGGCGCCTCTGCGGCGGGCCCGTTTGCCGCAGTCGACCCGCTCGGGGGCGTCGACCCCGCCCTCGAGGTGGCGATCGGCCTTGGGTTCCTGACCGTCGTCACCGCGGTCATCATCCGGTTGGGGGCCATTCCGGCGCATGCCTGGGCGGCTCGGTTCGCGGAATTCGTGCCCGCATCGGCGATCCCGGCCACGCTCGGCTGGGGTGCGGCCGCATTCGCCCTCGTCGCGTTGGGCTGGGTGGAGGTCACGATCGCCCCGGCGGCCTCGCCGCTGACGATGGAGCGTGGGCTGATCACAGTCGTCGCGGTGGCGAGCGTCCTCCTCGGCGGGATCGCGGCCGTGGCCCACGACGACATCGAGCACGTTCTCGGCTATTCGATCGTCCAGGACGCAGGCATCGCACTGCTCACCTTCACGGTCACCCGACCGGATGCGGCCAGCGCCGGCCGAGACTGGCTCGTTGGCATGGCCGCGGTGAAGACCGGCCTCGCTGCCTGGGTACTGGTCACTCGATCGACGTTCGGCGTTCGGCGCCTGTCCGAGCTTCGCGGATGGGCCCGATCGTCGCCGATCCTCGGGCTCGGGTTCATCCTCGTGATCCTCGGCGCCGTGGGCCTGCCCGGGATGGCGACGTTCACCGCGCGGGGGGTTCTCACCGAACTGGCCATCGTGGCGCCGTTCGATGCGATCGTGCTCTTCGCAGCATTCGCGCCGCTCGCCTACCTGGGGCGGATCCTCATCGTGGGGCTGGATCGGATGTCAGACCCGGTCCTCGCGGCCGAGGGCGGGCGGCCTACGCTGCGCGGCCACCGTCCCGCGGGTTGGACGGCGACGTCGATCGCGGCCGTCGTCCGCGCGATTCCGGGCGCCGTCCGGCGGAACCGATTCGTGCTCGCGGCCGGAGCGGCGCTCGTCACGGCGGTCATCGGGCTGTCAGTGGCGACGGCAGGGCTCGGAGGAGCCGGGTCCGACCAGCAGCCCGGGGGTGGGACGGGCGCGGCGCCGTCGTTCGAGGCGCTCGACGGCGGGAGCTGAGAGCCGCGTATCCGGGGTCGTCCGCGAGCCGACGGGCCGCAATCAGTCCTCGGGAGCGATGACCCAGCGATCGATCTCACGGTCGTAGTCGAGGAGTTCGCCGCTCGCGAACCAGAGGGCGATCTCGGCTTCGGCGGTCTCGATGGCGTCCGAGGCGTGCACGAGGTTCTGGGCCGTCTCGAGGGCGAAGTCGCCTCGGATCGTGCCTGGCGCCGCCTCATTCGGGCGCGTCGCGCCGTTCATCGCCCGGACGACGGCGACGACATTCGGTCCCTCGAGCACCGCCGCCACGAGCGGGCCGCTCGTGATGAAGTCCACGAGCCCGCGGAAGAAGGGCTTGGCGCTGTGGACGGCGTAATGCCGCTCGGCGAGGTCGCGGCCGACGGCCATGAGCTTCAGCCCGGCGATGCGCAGGCCTCGCTCCTCGTAGCGGGCGAGGATCCGGCCGGCCAGCAGGCGCTGGACGCCGTCGGGCTTGATGAGGACGAGGGTGCGTTCGGTCACGATGCCTCCACGGAACGATGGTGTCGTACATGGTGCCGCCTGCGCGACGAATGGTCAGGCCGGTTCACGCCGGTCGCCCCCTTTCGGGGGCGTCGAGCGCCGCTCCGGCCGCGACGTACGCAACCTCGGCTTCCAGGTGACGACCGAGGAGCCGGTAGGCGTCGCCGCGAAGGAGATGTGCCCCCACCCCGCGCCGCGGCCCGAGCAGATCCAAGACGGCCGGGGCAAGCGCCGGATCCACGCGCAGCAAGAGCGCGAGACGCGCCAACCCGCGCGCTGTCTCGTTGAGGTTCCCCGATTCGAGTTCCGCGCCGGCGCGGGCGAGCTCGTCCGCGGGCTCGGAGGTCTCGGAGGTTGGGCGTGCCCGTCGCGATACGGACCCGCCGGCCCGGCCCGGCTCCTCGTCGTCCGTGCTTCCGACTGGTCCCGCCGGCCCGGCCTTCGGATGCAGCGCCGACGGCCAGGACGCGCGTCGCGGCATTCCGGCGAAGAGGTCCTCGAGCACCGTTGCGTCCACGGCGCCCAATCCGTCCACGTGGACCCGCGACTCCCCCGGGCGTCCCGCGGCCGCGGCGGCCTCGGCGGCGATGACGAACGCGATCGGTCGCCGGCCGCCGGCGGACAGGTGGTCTGCCGCGGCCACCGCCGCGGCGTCGAGATGGCCGCTTCGCCAGCGCGCCTCAGCGAGGTCGGCCAGTTCTGCCGCGTCCAGTGCGCCGCGGTCGTGGAGGTCCTCGAGCTCCGCCCGTGCGAGCCAGAGATCGCCGAGCCGGAGATGCAGGGTCGCCAGACGGCGGTCCTCGGCCACGGTGGTATCGGGGGCCGACGCACGCCCCGACGAGCCCGAGCGCGGCGTCGGAGTTGCCGCGCGCGCCACGTCGACGGTCTCCGCCATTTCCGTCACGCCGCGAGCCGAAGGTGCTTGTCGAGGCCGCGCAGGTACCGGGCCGGGGCGACCACGGCCATGCGCAGGAGGTCGTCACGAATGAGCCTCCCGGCGAGCCGGTGGACGTCGTCGGCAGTCACCGCGTCCACGGCGGCGAGCGCCTCGTCGAGCGTCAGGACGCGGTCATGGAGGGCCTCCTGCCCGCCGACCCACGAAGCGAGATGGCGGGTCTCCTCCATCCGCAGCTCGAGGCCGCCCGAGAGGTACGCCTTCGTCTTGGCGAGCTCGCCGTCGGGGACCGGGTCGTCGCGCAGCCGCGCCAGCTCGACGAGGATCGCTTCGAGGGCGGCCGGCAGGCGCGCAGGGTCCACGCCCGCGCTCACCTCCAGCGAACCCGCGTCGGCGTACTCCACCAGCCCGGAGCTCACGTCGTAGGCAAGGGCGTCGCGATCCACGAGCGACAGGAAGAGCCGGCTGCTCATGCCGTCGCCGAGCACGGTATTGAGCACGGCCAGCGTCCACGAGTCGGGGTGGTCGCGGCGGAGCGCGGGCACGCCGATACAGAGCTGCGCCTGTGTCGTGGGGCGACGACCGAGAAGGACGCGGTCTCCGGCCGGCAAGGCCGGCGCTCCCGGATAGCCGCCTGCCACGCCGTTTCCCCGCCCGAACGCGTGATCCACGAGCCTGACCGCCTCAATGTGGGCGATGTCTCCCGCCACGGCGACGACCGTGTTCGCGGGCCGATAGCGGGTCGCCCAGAACTCGCGGAGCCTGGCGGGGACGAGGCCCCGGATGTCCGATTCCTCGCCACAGATCTCGCGGCCCAGCGGTCCTCGGCCGAACATCGCCTGCTGGAAGAGGATCTGGCAGTACTCGGCGGGGTCGTCCAGGTAGCCCCGGATCTCCTCGACGATGACGCTGCGCTCGTGGTCGATCTCAGCCTCGTCCAGGGCGGGGCGGCAGATCAGCTCGCCCAGGACGTCGATCGCCCGAGTGGCCTCACGGCGCGGCACCCGCGCCCAGTAGACGGTCGACTCGCGATCGGTCGCGGCATTGAACGAACCACCCACCCCCTCGATCGCCTCGCTCAGCGCACGCGTCGAGGGATAGGCCTCCGTTCCCTTGAACGTCAGGTGCTCGAGGAAGTGGGCAACGCCTGCCTGGCCGGCCGCCTCGACGCGCGAGCCGGCCAGGACATAGGCCGCCACGGAGACGGATCGGGAATCGCGGAGCCGGGCGCTGATGACCCGCGGCCCGTCGGCCAGCTCCGTCCGTTCGAACATCGGC
>JBKJVO010000037.1:0-8196 GCA_046717305.1 Candidatus Limnocylindrales bacterium | reverse complement strand
CCGCTGACGAGGGCAGACGCGCGTGTCCCTGCTCCGGAGCCGCCGCGCGATCCCGTATCTGCTCATGGCGCCAGGCCTGCTCTGGCTCTTCCTGTTCTTCGTCGTCCCGAACATCCAGATGCTCCTCTTCAGCCTGTCGGAGGGCACGCTCCGGACCGGCTTCAAGACCCCGCCGGAGGTCTGGGACTGGGGGAACTTCACCGGCAGCCTGGGACGGTTCTCGTCCAACTTCACGAACTCGATCGTCTACGGCGGCCTGGCCACGATCCTGTGCTTTCTCATCGGCTACCCGCTGGCCTACGCGATCGCCTTCAGGGGCGGGCGCTGGAAGAGCCTGTTGCTCTTCCTCGTCATCGCGCCGTTCTTTACGAGCTTCCTGATCCGCACGATCAGCTGGCGGATCATCCTCGGCAACGACGGGCCGTTCCTGTCGGTCGTCCGTGACGTCCTCGGCCTGGTGCCGGACAACTTCAGCATCATCGGCACGCCGCTCGCGGTCGTCGGCGGGCTCACCTACCAGTTCCTGCCGTTCATGGTCCTGCCGCTGTACGTCTCCATCGAGAAGGTGGACCGACGGTTGATCGAGGCGGCCCAGGACCTGTATGCGGGACCGTGGCGGCGCGGCGGCCTCGTTACCGGCGCGGTCGCCGGCGCCGTTGTGCTCGTCGCACTCCAGGTGGGCCTGGGTTACGGGAGCCTCATCGGCGAGGTCGCAGCACTTGCCGGCGTGCTGGCGGCCGGCCTCGTGGGAGCGATCGCGGGCGGCCTCATCGGCGCGCTCCTCATCAGCCAGGCCTTCATCCGCGTCACGTTCCCGTTGTCCCTGCCCGGAGTGTTCGCGGCGTCCATCCTGACGTTCATTCCCGCGATTGGCGACTACGTGAACGCCCAGCTCCTGGGGAGCCCCAAGACGCAGATGGTCGGGAACGTCATCCAGGGCCGCTTCCTGGACCAGAACGACTATCCGATTGCCGCGGCGCTCGCATTCCTCCTGATGGCCGGCATCCTCGTCGCGATCGCGCTGTACGCGAAGCTCCTCGGGACCGAGGAGCTGACGGGAGGCTCCGCGTGACCGCCGCCGCGCCAACGTTCCGGGCCGCCGGCCCCGGCGCCGAGCAGCGCCTGTGGGCCTTCGCCGACCGGTGGTTCCTCAAGCTGTTCACGCTCGCCGCGATCGCGTACCTGATGGTCCCGATCGCGGTCATGATCGTCTTCTCGTTCAATGACCCGGTCGGCAAGTTCAACTTCGTCTGGGCGGAGTTCTCGCTCGACGCCTGGGCGAGCCCGCTCAACCGCCCCGGCCTCGCCGACGCGCTCTGGACATCGATCCTCGTCGCGGTCGTCGGGACGATCATCGCGACGATCCTCGGGACGCTGATCGCCCTCGCGCTGGTTCGCTACAGCTTCAAGGGCCGCAACGCAACGAACCTGTTCATCTTCATCCCGATGGCGACGCCCGAGATCGTGCTGGGTGCCAGCCTGCTGTCGATCTTCGTGGCAACCGCGACGCAGGAGCCGTTCAAGTCGATCATTCCGGCCGGGATTTTCTATCCACTTGGCCTCAAGACGATCATCATTGCCCACGTGATGTTCAACATCAGCTACGTCGTGGTGACAGTGAAGGCTCGCATCCAGGGCTTCCCGCGCCACCTCGAGGAGGCCGCGATGGACCTCGGGGCGAACGAGTGGACGACCTTCTGGAAGGTCACGTTCCCGCTCATCCGGCCGGGGATCATTGCCGCCGCGCTGCTCGCGTTCTCCTTGTCGATCGACGACTTCATCGTGACGAACTTCACGTCCGGCCTCGTGAACACGTTCCCGGTCTGGGTCTGGGGCACCATCCGGAACAACCTGCCCCCGCAGGTCCACGTCATCGGCACCGCGATCTTCCTCATCGCCGTCGGCGGCGTGGCGATCTCCGTCTGGCTCCAGGGGCGCGGCGGCCGGACCGTCGTCGTGCGGCCGCGCTGATGGCCGATGTAACCGCAACGCACTTCCCCGACCACGGCGTGATCCCGCCGGTCTGGGGCCGGATCACAAACATCGAGGTGGACCGGGGCGAAGGCTCGTGGCTGATCACGCCATCCGGCGAGCGGTACCTGGACTACTCCTCGGGGATCGGCGTCACGAACACCGGCCACGCCCACCCGAAGGTCGTCGCTGCCATCCAGGCCCAGGCGGCGAAGCTCCTCCACGGCCAGCAGAACATCGTCTATCACGAGCCCGGGCTGCGGCTCTACGAGCGGCTGGCCGGCCTGCTCCCCGGCGGGCCGTGGAGGGCGTTCCTGTCGAACTCCGGCGCGGAGGCGGTGGAGGCCGCCGTGAAGCTCGCCCGTGTCGCGACCGGCCGGCCCGTGATCATCAGCTTCCGCGGTGGATTCCACGGACGGACCGCCCAGACGATGGCGCTGACGACCGCCAAGGACGTCTACCGGGCGGCCTTCGAGCCGCTCCCGGGCAGCGTCTACCACACGAAGTTCCCGTACTGCTACCGCGCGGCCGGCGGCGCCCACGCCCCAGACGCGAACTGCACGTGCGACTGGGAGGCGGAGCTGGACCTCCTGTTCCACCAGGTCATCTACCCGAACCGCGTTGCGGCGGTCATCGTGGAGCCCGTCCAGGGCGAGGGCGGCTACATCGTCCCGCCGCCGGCGTTCCTGCCCCGCCTCCGCGAGATCACCCGCGAGCACGGGATCCTGCTCATCGCCGACGAGGTGCAGACGGGCTTCGGGCGAACCGGCGAGATCTTCGCGGTCCGCCACTGGGACGTGGAGCCGGACATCCTGGTCATGGCCAAGGGGATTGCGTCCGGGCTGCCGCTCTCCGGGATCCTCGCCCGGAAGAATCTCCTCGATTTATTGGCCCCGGGGACGCACGGCGGGACCTACGGGGGTAACGTCGTCTCGTGCGCGGCCGCGCTCGCAACGCTCGACGTCATCGAGGAAGAGGACCTCGTCGCGAACGCGCGGGCTCGCGGGGCGCAGCTGGTCGGCGGCCTGCGCGAGCTGCAGGCGGATCACGGGACGATCGGCGACGTCCGCGGCCTCGGCTGCATGGTCGCCATGGAGTTCGTGAAACCCGGCCTCGGCGACGGCCGTGTGGCGGACCCCGACCTGACGCAGCGGGTCATCGCCGAGGCGCTCGAGCGCAGGCTGATCGTCCTCTCGGCGGGTTCGTACGGCAACGTCTCGCGGATCATCCCGCCGCTCGTCACGACGGCGGACGAGGTGGACCGGGCGCTTGCGATCCTCGACGCAAGCCTCAGGGCGGCCGGCGCCTGATGGCCGGGTCGCGGGAGCCCATGGACTCGCTGCCCGCAGCGGCGCGCGACCGCCTCGAACGATTCGCCGACGCGTTTCAGGGGCTCGACAGCGATCTCTACTCCGCATTCGCGGCGGCCTCCCACGATCCCGACGAGCGGCTCGAGGCGCTGGCGCGGGTCCAGGAGCTGATCGGACACGGCTCGCGGCGCGAGGGCGTGCTGGCTGCGCTCTCGGAGTTCCGGGAGTACGCGGTGCGTTCCGCCACCGAAGCGCTGGGCGGCTATCACTCGGTCCTCCTGACCCGGACGAACCAGGCGTCGCCGGAGGAGCGGCTTCGGTTTCTCGCCTCCCTCGAGCTCGCGGTGGTCGCCGTGATCCTGTGGGACGAGATCGAGCCGGATGAGCGCGAGGCGCTCCTGGGGCCGTGGGAGGAGATGGCCACAAGGGCCGCGACCCGCTGAGCGAGCCGGCCCCGGTTCGCGTGCGCCTCGCGACCGACACGGCCCGCCCGGTGCCGCCACACCGTGCCGCGCCCGCTGAACAGAAGAAGTTCTCGAATGCGCGCCCGCGTTCGCCGCGTGATCCGGCCTTCGGCCCTGCGGGTCGGGCCGGTCCAGCTTCACCGCACCTACGAGGAGGGCGGTGACGGGAATCGCGTCGGCAGGGCCGCCTCGAAGCCACTGATCGCTCGGTAGCTGTGCCGAGCAAGGAGCCCAAAGCCGGCGCCGAAGGCGACAACGCCGATGCCGAAGGCGGTACCCGGGCCAGATCCCACGAGCACCGCCGTCAACCCGGCGAGTGTCGAGCCCACGAGCGCGACGATCGTCGCGATCATGCCGCCCGTGGTCGTGAGGCCATGCAGGAAAGCCGTGACGACGCTCGGGCTGGTCGGCGCCCCATAGGCCGCGCGGACGCCCGCCACGTCGTCATGAACGCTCGTCGTGAGGAATGGGAGGACCCCCGGCGCGATCTGTACGTACGCGTTTCGAATCCGGTTCATCCCGTGGATTGAGCGCAGGTCATCGATCGTGGCGTCCAGAACCCGACCATGTGTTGCGAGACCGATGACGAGGTCGAAGGTGAGAAGCGTCGCGGCCAGGAGCAGAAAGGCTCGATCGAACGACATCGCCTGGGCAGCGAGGGCGAGGGCGACGAGCGACGCCGACAGGAACGTGAGGAACATCCCGGCTCGCGCGAACGCCTCGTTGTAGACGAGCGAGCGGGCGGACAGCAGGCTCCAGTGCTCGGTGGTGAGAATCTGGAGCGCTCGCGGATCGGCCAGCGATTCGGGCGGCTCGAACACGGCGGGCGTCGGATCGGCCGAGTCGGAGGCGGACGCCATGGGCCGATGCTCTTCCATCATCTCGAGTCCTCCCATCATCCAGCGGTCAGGACGGACCGCACCGTGTCGTGGAGCACGCCGTTCGTGGCGAGCGTCGTACCGCCGTCGAAGATTCGCCGGCCCTCGAAGTCGGTGACCCGGCCGCCCGCCTCCTCGACGAGCACGACCGGTGCCGCCGAGTCCCAGATCGACAGGCCCACCTCCACCATGACCTCGGCCGCGCCCTCCGCGATGAGCGAGTAACCCCAGAACTCCCCGAAGCCACGCTCCCGCCACGTTGTCTGGAGCAGGCGCGTGAAGCCCGGCGCTTGCCCCCCCGCGATCACGTCCTGGGTTCCCGCATAGACGACCTGTACGTCTGCAAGGTCGGCGACCCCGGAGACCCGGAGCCGCCGCGGTTCGCCACCGCGATTCGCGCCCGCGAACGGACCCGCACCCCAGGCTCCCCCTCCACGCCACGCATACCAGCGGCCACCGAGCGCGGGCGCCGAGACGATCCCGGCCTGGAGCTCGCCGTCCCGCTCCACGCCCAGGAGGGTCGCGAAGATCGGAATGCCGCGGAGGTAATTGTGGGTCCCGTCGATCGGATCGACGAACCAACGAACCGACGCGCCGCCGCCGTCCGCACCGAATTCCTCGCCCACGACGCCGTGGTCCGGGAAGGCGTCCGCAATCCGCGTGCGGATGAGGCGCTCCACGGCCATGTCCGCCTCCGTGATGAACGACCGATCGGGCTTGCGGGTCGTGACCGGGTTCCGGCGAAAATGGCGGAGCGCGATCTCGTCCGCGGCATCGCACCAGCCGAGGGCGGCCTCCACCCAGCCGCGCAGCTCCGCGTCCGAGCCGCGCCGGAGCGAGGCGCTCCAGTCCGGCCCGTACTCCGGGGACCCAGCGGCGCTCCCCGTCACGACCGGATCCTCGCGCCCTTCGGGTCCCACAGGGGTTCCCGGGCGACCTCGAAGCCGACCCACTCGCCGAAGATGTCGACCTCGCCGTGCGTACCGATCGCGGCCCCGTCGGGCGGCAGGTACGCGTAGGCGATCGAGCGCTCGACGGCGAAGCCATACCCGCCGCTCGTCACCCGCCCCACGATCCGCCCGCCGACGCGCACCGGCTCGTTGCCGAGGGTCACGGCCCGCGGGTCGTCCAGGACGAGGCAGCGCAGCCGCTTCCGGGGTCCGGCGGCCTTCGCCGCGACGAGCGCGTCCCGGCCGAGGAAATCCGCGCCCTTGTCGAGGCGGGCAGCGAACCCGAGGCCCGCCTCGTACGGCGTCTCCTCGGGCGTGATGTCACTCGACCAGACGCGATAGCCCTTCTCGAGGCGCAGGGCGTCGATCGCGCGATAGCCAGCGGCCACGAGGCCGTGCGCCGCGCCGGCCGTCCAGAGTGCGTTCCAGAGCGCCCGGCCGTACTCGGCCGGCGGGTACAACTCCCAGCCCAGCTCCCCAACGTAGGTGACCCGGAGCGCGAGGACCGGGATCTCCGCGACGGAAATTTCGCGCGCCGTCATGTACGGGAAGCCCGCGTCCGAGGCGTCATCCTTCGTGAGCGGCGCCAGGATGTCCCGCGCCCGCGGCCCCCACAGCCCGAAGCACGCCCGGGCCGATGTCACATCGCGGACTCGCACGCTTCCGTCGTCCGGGAGGTGCTTGCGGATCCAGCCGAGATCGTGGTTCCCGAACGCCGTCCCGGTAACGATCAGGAAGCGGTCTTCCGCCAGGCGGGTGACGGTGAAGTCGCACTCGATCCCGCCGCGCCGGTTGAGCATCTGGGTGTAGACGATCGAGCCCACCGGACGGTCGACATCGTTGTCGCACAGGTACTGGAGGTAGGCGAGCGCGCCCGCGCCCTCGACCTCGATCTTCGCGAAGCTCGATTCGTCGAACAGGCCGGCAGCGTGCCGCGTCGCGAGCGCCTCGGCGCCGATGGCGGGCGACCAGTGCTCCCCTGCCCAACCGCGCGGCCGGAGCGCCTCCAGGGCGGCGCGGTCGGTGACGCCGGCACCGTCCTCGTTCGGAGTGAACCAGTTGGGGCGCTCCCACATCGACTTCTCGCCGAAGACCGCGCCGAGCGCCGCGACCTCGTCGTACGCCGGCGAGATGCGAAGCGGCCGGGCCGTCAGCCGCTCCTCGTTGGGGTAGTGGATGTCGTAGTAGGTCGCGTAGTTCTCGTAGCTCCGGGCGAGGGTCAGCTTCTGGCTCCGGTACTGGCCGCCGAAGCGGCGGATGTCCATCTTCCAGAGGTCGAGCTCGGGCTCGCCGTCCACGATCCAGCGTGCCATCTGCTGGCCGATCCCGCCCGTTCCAGCGATCCCGTGGGCGCAGAACCCGGCCGCGACGAAGAACCCGCGGACCTCGCTCTCGCCCAGGATGAATTCGTTGTCCGGGGTGAGCGCCTCGGGGCCGTTGATCATCCGTGTCACGCCGGCGTCGGCGATCGCGGGAACCCGGCGGATGGCGCCTTCCATGATCGATTCGAAACGCGGCCAATCCGGATCCAGGAGTCGGTGGTTGAAGTCCGCCGGGACGCCGTCGAGGGACCACGGGGCGGGATCGCGCTCGTAGCCGCCCATGCACAGCCCGCCGACTTCCTCGCGGAAGTAGCACAGGTTGTCCGGGTCGCGCATCGTCGGGAGGCCGGAATGGACGCCCGCGATCGCCTGCGTGAACAGGTACTGGTGCGCCATCGGGATGATCGGGACGGTCACACCGGCCATTCGGCCGATCTCCGGCGCGTACATGCCGCCGGCGTTGACGACGACATCGGCCACAATCGTGGATCGCTCGCCCTTGTGCTCGACCTCGATACCCGTCACCCGCCCGCGCTCCACGTTCACGCCCACCACCCGGGTGTGCTGGCGGATCTGCGCGCCGCGCGCGCGAGCGCCGGCGGCGAGCGCCTGGGCGAGTCCGGACGGATCGAGCCAGCCGTCGGTCGGGAGCCAGACCGCCCCGAGGACCCCGTCGAGGGTCATGAGCGGGAAGCGCTCCTGCGCCTCCCTGGCCGAGATCAGATCGAGCGGCAGCCCGAAGGTCTTCGCCCAGCCCGCCTGGCGCTGGAGCTCCTCGTAGCGCGCCTTCGTGGACGCCAGGCGGAGCGATCCGACCTCGTGCCAGGAGACGTCCACGCCGGTTTCCGCCGTGAGGCGCCGGTAGAGCTCGGCGCCGTACATCATCATCCGGGTCAGGGTCACGCTCGACCGGAGCTGGCCGACCAGGCCCGCCGAGTGGAACGTGGAGCCGGACGTCAGCTCGGCGCGGTCCACGAGGACGACGTCCGTCCAGCCGAGCTCGGTCAGGTGGTAGGCGATCGACGTCCCGCCGACGCCGCCGCCGATGATCACCGCCCTGGCCTGCTCCACGATGCGTGCGCCTCCCATACCCTCGATCGATCCGATCGTGACAGCGTACCGAGTCCGTGGGTCCGCGTGGCCCGACGGGTGACTCGCCCCTCCCGGGTGCTAGTCCTGGTGTCGCCGAGCGAGCGGTGCCGGCGGTGCCAGCGGTGTCGGCGGATCCGTCACTGCCAGCGGTGTCGGCGGATCCGTCACTGCCAGTTGCCTATTTCGCTCGAACGAGCACGACCCTGCCT
>JBKJVO010000036.1:0-2617 GCA_046717305.1 Candidatus Limnocylindrales bacterium | reverse complement strand
GTGACCGTGGCAGCCACCGGCCTGTCGGCCGACCCGACCGAGTACCGCTCGCGGCTCGTTGATCAGTCCGATACCCAGATCGACACATGGGCGCAGGAGCTGCTGCGCGACGTCGTGAAGCGGCGCGGGATCGTTCGGGTCGTGGAAGACTTCCGGCGTGCGGCTCGCCTGAGTGAACCTGAATTCGAACATGTGTTCGCTTCCGGAGGCGGGGCGCCGGCCACCGCCGGCCGGGACGCCGCCGGTCGGCTGCTCGTTCCCACGATCGAGCTGTACGCCCTCGTGCCCGGGCTCCGGGCCCGCGCGGCCGACGCTCGCGCTCGGCTCATCGATTACCTCGTGTCGAACTTCGGCGAGCTCGTCTACGTCTGACGGGATCCGTCCCGGTTCGGGGCTCGCCGCGGCAGCCGCGCGCCTTCGGCTCGTCCATCCGTTCCCGTCGTTCCTGAGCGGCGGCGCCGTCGTCGCGCTCGCCCTCTTCGCCGGTGGATCCGTGCCAGACGCCGTGCGTCTCGGGCTGGCAATGACCGCGATCCAGTTCTCGATCGGCGCGCTCAACGATGTCGTGGATGCGCCCCGTGATCGCGGCCGGGTGCCGGTGAAGCCCGTGGCCGACGGCCTGGTCAGCCGTACGTGGGCCATCGCCGTGGCGGTTGCCGCGGCCGGGGCAGGTTTCGCGCTCAGTGCAGCCTCGGGGGGATCGGCGCTCGTCGTCGCGGCGTTCGGCGCTGCCTGCGGATATGTCTACGATCTCCGGCTCTCGAGGACGTCGTGGTCGTGGCTGCCGCTGTCGATCGCTCTCCCGCTGGTGCCGGTCTACGCCTGGGTCGGCGCGACGGGGACCGTTCCAGACGGGCTCCTCGCCCTCCTTCCCGTGGGCATGCTGGCCGGTGGCGGGCTCGCCGTCGGCAACGCGCTCGCGGACCTCACGGCAGACACGACGGCTGGGGCACCATCTCTCGCGATCCGGCTCGGTCGTGGAGCCGCCTGGCGAGTGCATGCGCTGGCGCTCGGCGGGGCGGTCGTCCTCGCCGTCGTCTTCCTGCCCGCGGATCCTCCCCCGGCGTCCGTGGCGCTATTCATCGGCGGTCTCGTAGTCCTCGCCGGCGGTGTGGCGGCGCTCGCCCTCGCGACTTCACCCTCGAAATTCGCGGTCGCGAGAGTCGGCTGGCAGGCCGAGGCTCTGGGCATTGCCCTCATCGGCGTCGGCTGGGTCCTGGCCCTATCCACGAGCCTGTCTGTCGCCGTCTGACCCGGCCCGGACCATCGTGCGGCCCATCGGGGAGGGAAGTACCCCTAACACCTTCCCGGGCTGAGTCGTTATCGTGTACGACACCGAACCATTGGAGATTCACATCGTGACCACCACCCTCAAGCGCCTCCGGCCGCTCCTCGTCGGCCTCGTCATTCTGTTGTTCACCGCCGGGATCGCCTTCGCGGGCAGGCCGTCCACGCCGGCGGCCGGGCTTTCCGTGGCCTCTGAGGCCTCGGGCAAGGTCGTTCCGGCCAAGGCAGAACCGGCGGAAGAGCCGGCGGAAGAGCCGGGTGATGAGGAGACGGAGACCACCCACGAAGGCGCCGGCGAGAACTGCGCGACGGACCCGACGGAACTGACGGACGAGGAGCTGGCGGCCATGCGCCACGGGTCCGTCGTCTGCTGGGCCGCTCACCAGGACACGCCCGAGGGCTACGACAACCACGGGGCCTGGGTCTCCGAGTGGGCCAGGAAGAACCACGGCCAGGAGACGGCGGGTGCCGGGACCGAGGCCGCCGCCCACGGGCAGGCCGCCGGTCACGGCAAGGGGAAGTCCCACCAGCCCTGACCGGAGCTGATTGCGATCACGAAGAAGCCGGCCCCGGTGCCGGCTTCTGGATTCCCGGTGATCTCGTCGTTCCCGCGCCGAACCCGCCAGGTTCGGCCGGGGTCAGGTCTGACGCGGCTCGCCGCTCCGGACCAGGGCGATCACGTTCTCCAGCCGGAGCTTCGCGATCGTCAGGTATTTGGCCAGATTCGCCCGGTCGATCGCGCTGATCGAGGTCACCACGTCCGGGCTGCGAAGCACATCCACCAGCTCCTCCACGGCATCGGAGAGCAACTGCTTGGCGTTGACGAGTGAGTCGTCTCGGAGTGGCCCGACGGGGCGCCGGTGGCCGCTCCAGGCCGCCTCGGCATCCTCGGCCGTGTCGTCCGCCTGACCAGCTCCGTCCGCGCCCTCGGGTGGAGGAGCGGCGGCCGGACGGGAGCGACGTCCTTCGATCCGGTCGCGCAGCTTCGTGAGCGTCAGCTCGCCACGGGCAACTTGCGCGGCCAACCGCTTGCGCTTCTTCGGGTCCTCGACCTTCATCAACTCATAGGCGTGCGACAGGGTGTCTTTGCGCACAGACACCAGCTCACGGATTTCCGGGGGTGCGTCGGCGAGGCGAAGCCGGTTTTCCAGGTAGCCCTTGTCCTTGCCGAGCTTCTGCGCCAGCCGGCGCACCGAGTAGCCATGCTCGCGGACCATTCGGTCGAACATCCCCGCCTCATCAAGCGGCGACAGGTCCTCGCGCTGGAGGTTCTCGATGATGGAGATCTCGAGCGCGGTGTCGTCGTCGATCTCCTCGACCAGTGCCGGGA
>JBKJVO010000035.1:0-5207 GCA_046717305.1 Candidatus Limnocylindrales bacterium | reverse complement strand
TCGTAGCCCTGCTCCCGGAACGAGAGCGCCGAGACGGTCGCCGGCGGAGCCCCAAGTCGTGGGTGGGCGTCGATCAGCTTGACCTGCTCGTCCTCGGGCATGGCGTGCGCGATCGCTCGGGCTGCGGCGAACAGGCGTCCCCAATCGCCGAACGGGCGGCCCGCAAAGAGCCTGGCAAGGAACGAGGGCGCCCCCTCGAAGAGCGGGCCCAACGCCGCGACCGCCGCGGCCTCGTCGGCGCCGTCCAGCTCGCGGATGTCCGGCGCGGTCACCAGCCCCCGGCGTCCCGGACGATTCGATGAAGGATCCGCGCGGCGACGGTCCGACGGTACTCCGCGGTCGAGCGGACGTCGTCGATGGGGTTGAGTTCCGCCGCGAGCGCCGCCGCGGCCGCGTCCGCGGCTTCGGGAGTTGGGTGCGCGCCCTCAAGGACGGCCTCCGCGCCGGCGGACCGGATCGGGGTCGCGGCCACGGATCCGAGTGCCACGCGCACGTCCGACCAGCCCGCCGCATGGCCGTGGGATCGCCAGCTAACCGCCATGACGACCTTGGAGATCGCCTGCGCGCGGCGCGTGCCCACCTTTCGGAACCGCGTCTCCCGGCCGGCGGGGAGCGGGATTCGAACGCGGAGGATCAGCTCGTCGCGTTCGAGCGCCGTCTTCCGATACGCCGGAAAGAACTCGGCCGCCGGCACCGACCGCTCGCCGCGGTGGCTGCCGACCACGATTTCCGCGTCCGTCGCGAGGAGGACCGGCAGCGTGTCACCTGCCGGGGAGGCGTTCGCGATGTTGCCGCCGAGCGTGCCGCGGTTCTGGATCTGCGCCGCGCCGACGGTCGCGGCCGCTTCGACGAGCGCCGGAGCGTGCTCCCGGCAGAGCGCGGACCGGCGGATCTCGGTGTACGTCGTCCGCGCCCCGAGGACGAGCACACCGGACTCAAGGCTGATCCCCTCGAGCGCCTCCAGCCGTGACACGTCCAGCAGCCGATCCGGCAGCGTTCCGATCTCACCGGTGATCCGGACCATGAGGTCCGTGCCGCCCGCGATCGGGACGAACGGCCCGCCGGCGAGGAGCGAGTACGCCTCGGGCAGGCGCGATGGCGTCTCGATCGGCGGCTCGGCGGGCACGTCTCAGCTCCTTCGGCGGCCGCGGCGCCGGAGCATGATGATCAGCCCCGCGAGGAGCGCGAAACCGCCGATGATCTGGCGCGGCGAAAGCGCCACGACGAGCTCGCCGGGTTCGCGGCCGGCGCGGTCCGCGACCCGATCCGTGTCGCTCGCAGAGGGCGGCACCGGCGGCGGGGCCGGCGATTTCGATCCGTTGTCGCTCATGCCATCTCCCCGGCGGCAACCGCCGCGATCGCCTCGACGATCTTCTGGTATCCCGTGCAGCGGCAGAGGTTGCCGGCGATCCCCTCGCGGATGGCGTCGTGGTCCGGCCCGCCGCCGCCATCGAGGTAGGCGCGAGCGGCCATGAGCATCCCCGGCGTGCAGATCCCGCATTGGGCGGCGCCAAACTCGAGAAATGCCTCCTGGAGAGTGTCGAGGTCGCCCCGCTCCCTGGCGGCAAGCGTCAGGCCTTCCACCGTCCGGACGATCCGGCCGTCGACCTGGCTCATCGGCACGAGGCAGCTGTCCACGACCTGCCCGTCGAGGAGGACGGAGCAGGCACCGCACTCACCCTCGCCGCAGCCCTCCTTCGTGCCGGTCAGCCCGAGGTCCTCTCGGAGAACGTCGAGGAGGCGACGCATCCCGGGGACCTCCACCTCGGCGGGCGCCCCGTTGACCAGAAAGCGGAACGTGGTCATGCGGCGCCCGCCCCCGCCGATGCCGCGGCTGCGGCATCGAGCGCCGCGAGGATCCGCTCCGGCGTCGCGGGCAGCTCGGTGATCCAGACGCCGACGGCATCGTGGATCGCGGCAATGACGGCCGGTGCCCCGACGTCCATCGGCAGCTCCCCGACGCCCTTCGCCCCATGGGGCGCACCGCTGAACGGAGCCTCCACCAGGATCGTCGTGAGGCGCGGTGCGTCCAGCGCGGTCGGGATGAGGTACGTCGCGAGCCGGTCGTTGAGGTAGCGGCCGTTGTCGAGCTTGATCTCCTCGATCGTCGCGTACCCAATCGCCTGGAGCGTGCCGCCCTCCACCTGGCCCTCGCACAGGATCGGGTGGATGACCCTGCCGACGTCGTCCACCGCCACGACCTCGCGCACCGCGACCTCGCCCGTGTCGAGGTCCACGTCCACGGTGGCCGTGCAGGCCGCCCAGCCGAAGGCCGGGTAGGCGTCGCCGCGGTATGTCGCGTCGTCGAACTGGATGTTCGGGTAGGGCTCGAAGCGCTGGTCGATTCGTATCCGCCCGTGTTTCGCCGCGTCCTCTCGGTAGACCTCGGCGAATGGGCGGCCCCCGTTCCGCTCCTCCACCTCGCCACGGAGCCGGCGCGCCGCCTGGATGCACAGCCCGCCCACGACCATCGCCGTCCGGCTCGCGACCGTCGGACCGCTGTCCGGGACCTCGGCCGTGTCCACCGGTGCCATCTCGACCGCGTCCACGGGGATCCCGAGCTCGCCGGCGACCATGAGTGGAAAGATCGTGCTGGTCCCCTGGCCCATCTCCGTGGAACCGATGAGGACCCGGACCCGGCCGTCCGCCCTGAGCTCCAACGACGCGACCGACCCGATATGGACCTCGCCCGAGCCCGTGAACCCTGCGCCATGCCATGCGAGCGCGAGTCCGATTCCGGACGCGGTCCGCGCCACTCCGGACCCGAGCCGTC
Source organism: Candidatus Limnocylindrales bacterium (assembly GCA_046717305.1). GTDB lineage: Bacteria > Chloroflexota > Limnocylindria > Limnocylindrales > CSP1-4 > UBA5189. The sequence continues at coordinate 2,434 of JBKJVO010000035.1, read as the reverse complement.
CCGCGGGCACGATGCCCGAGCCGCGACGCTCCCCGGCCGCACGCGCCGTCGCGGCGCGGACCTCCTCGAACTGGCTCGCTTCAAGAGCCAGGCGGAGGACATCCTGGGCGGCCACGCTCTCCCGGAGGATCTGCCCGGTGGGCGTCTCGTCCCCGAGCTCGTAGGCGTTCCGACGGCGGATCTCGGCGGGGCTCATCCCGATGCGCTCCGCGATCCGGTTCAGGTGCGTCTCCGTCGCGAACTCGACCTGCGGTGCCCCGAACCCGAGGAATGCGCCGTTCGGTGGGGTGTTCGTGCGCGTCGCCCGCGCGCGGATCCGGACGTTCGGGCAGCGGTACGGGCCGCCCGAGTGCAGGGCGCCGCGGGAGAGCACCACCGGCGTCAGCGTGCAGTAGGCGCCCCCGTCCATGACGATCTCGATGTCCTGGGCGACGAGCGTCCCGTCAGCCCTGACCCCGGTTCGGTGGCGGATGATCGCGGGGTGCCGCTTCGTCGTCGCTGCGAGATCCTCGTGGCGCTCGTAGATCATCCGGACGGGCCGGCCGCATTTCAGGGCCAGGAGCGCCGCATGGAGGGCGAGGAACGAGGGGTACTCCTCCTTGCCCCCGAAGCCGCCGCCGGTCTCGGCCTGCACGACGCGCGCCTGCGCCGACGTGAGGCCGAGCGTCTTTTTCATCGCCTTGTGTACGTAGTACGGGCACTGCAGGGACCCGTACACCGCCATGCCGCCATCCTCGCCGGGGACTGCGATCATCGCGTTGTTCTCGATGTACAGCTGCTCCTGGTGGCCGACGCGGTACTCGCCCTCGAGAATGACATCCGCCGCCGCAAAGCCGGCTTCGAGGTCGCCGGATCCCACCTCGTACTGCGCGAAGACATGGTCTGACGCTTCCGGATCGAAGACCGGCGGCAACGGCTCCGTCACAAGGCGGATCCCGGACCGCAGCCGTCGGATGGTCTCCCGGTCCGGGGCGGCGAGGAGCGCGATCGGCTCCGCGTGGTGACGAATTTCGCCCCCGATGGGCACCAGGACCGGCTGGTCCTCGTTGATCGCGCTGACGAGGTTCTCGCCCGGGATGTCGGCGGCCGTCACGACGACGACCTTCGACCAGTCAACGTCGGGGTCGAGCTCGATCGCGACCAGCCGTGCGCGGGGTTCCGTGGACCGGATCGTGGCGCCGTACCAGGCACCCGGGAAGACGAGATCGTCCGTGTACTTCGCGGCGCCGGTCAGCTTCGCCGGGCCCTCACGGCGGAACGGGTAGCCCTTCGCCCGGCCCCGTGTGGCACCTGCCGGCGAGAGGACGAGCGCGTCGGCCGCGGAACGCTCCGGCGCAATCACGGGACGCGGCAACGTGCGGATCGTCATCGGGCGACGGGGTCCTCCGGAATGGCTGCGCCACGTGGCGCGTGAGCGTATCACCCCTATGGTGGGGCCGACCGACGATCAGTCTCGACCCCGGCGGAGGGCGCGCCCAGGCATCGCGCCGGTATGAACACCGCCGTCCACCACGGGAACCCCGGCGACGAGGACGTGCTCGATGCCCTCCGGAAACTGCCGTGGCTCGTCATAGGTCGCGAGCGCTCGGATCCGCACCGGGTCGAAGACGACCAGGTCCGCCACATACCCGTCCGCGAGCCGGCCTCGGTCCCGGAGGCCGAGCCGGGCGGCCGGCATCGAGGTCATCTTGGCCACGGCCTCCTCGAGTCCAAGGATACCCTCGTCACGGACGAACTGGCCGAGGATCCGGGGAAACGAGCCGTAGGTCCGCGGGCTCGGCTTTGCACCGACGAACGTCGAGTCCGTTCCGACCATGGCAACGGGATGCCGGTAGAAGCGGCGGATCCCCTCCGTGTGCGGTCCGGGCGTCACCTGGTTGAGCCGGAGGCCCTCGGCCAGGAGCAGGTCGCACAGCAGCTCCACGAGGTCCTCACCGGTCTCCCACCCGATTTCCCCGAGGGTCCTTCCCTCCCAGCGGGCGTGCTCTGGCCGTCCGAAATACCCGAGGCGGATGTCGGCGATCCCGCCGGCCCCGGCGTACAGCACACCGCGCGCCTGGAGCTCCTCCCGGATCCGCGCGCGGACCCGCGGGTCGGCGAGCCGTTCCTTCGTGGGACCGGGGCCCCCGGCCTGGACCCACGTCGGGATCGTGATGAGGAGGCGCGTGGATGCCCATTCGTACGGGTAGGCGTCGAACGTGACATCGAGGCCCTCGGCCCGGGCGTCATCCACGAGCGCGAGCATCTGCTCCGGCGTGCCCGGGAAAGTCGCACGGTGATAGAAATGCGTGATGTGGGCGGGCGCCGCGCCTCGCCGGCCGATCTCGATCGCCTCGCGGAACGGATCGAGAAAGCGGTCGCCGAGCGGGTAGCGGACGTGAGTGTGGTAGATCCCGCCGAGGCGCCCGGCCTCGTTCGCGAGCTCGGCGAGCTC
>JBKJVO010000034.1:0-3626 GCA_046717305.1 Candidatus Limnocylindrales bacterium | reverse complement strand
CAGACACCGCCGAGGCTGCGCGACAGGTCCGCGAGCGGCGTGGACGCGCGGCCGGCGGCGCGCATCGCCTCGCCGATCCCCGGGATCTCGTAGTCCACGACCGAGCGAACGGCCGGGGGCGTGACGTCCCGCTGGGTCAGGCCGGTTCCACCGGTCGTGACCACGAGCACAGCTCGCGCAGACGCCTCGCGAACCTTCTCCGCGATCGCGACCGGATCGTCCGCCACGATGCCGCGGTCTACCATCGCGCCCATCGCCTCCAGGCGGGCTGCCACCGCGACCCCGGACGCATCGATCCGGTGCCCGGACGCGACACCGTCGCTCACCGTGAGGACGACTGCGTGCGTCTCGGGTGCGAGGCGCTGGCCCTCGTCGTCCGTCACGATCAACCCTTGTGGTGGATCCGTCCGGCCGCGCGCTCGCCGGGGCGCCGGGCGGACCGGGCCGGTGCACTCTCCGGAACGCCGTCGGCGCCGCGCCGCCACTCGCCGCTCTTGCCGCCCGACTTGGAGATGAGGCGGACGGATCGGATCTCGGCCCCGCGCTCGACGCCCTTGACCATGTCATAGACGGTGAGGGCAGCGACCGACGCCGCGGTCAGGGCTTCCATCTCGACGCCCGTAGGACCGGTGGTCGCCGCCTCGGCTCGAATGCGGAGGCCGCCGGCGACCCGGTCAGGGGTCACGGCGACCACGAGGTCCGTGAGGGCGAGCGGGTGGCACAGCGGGATCAGCTCGGACGTGCGCTTGCCTCCCATGACCCCGGCCAGCTCGGCGACCCCGAGCACGTCGCCCTTGGATGCGCCGCCGTCGATGACCAGGGAGAGCGCCTCGGGTGACAGCGTCACGAATGCCTCGGCGACGGCCCGTCTGGCGGTTGCCGGCTTGTCGCTGACGTCCACCATCCGCGGTCTGCCGGACCGATCGACGTGCGTGAGGCGCCGGCGTTCGGCGCGAGGGGCGGGGCCTCGGTCCATGCGTCCTCCTGTGTCTCGCGATGATGCCCCACCGGCGGGCCGCCGTGGGTCAGGACTGGTCAAGCCACCAAAGTTCGACTTCGCCGCCCGCGGGATGAATATCGACGGCTTCCGGGATGACTGCGAGCGCCTCGGCCACTGCGAGGGCGGATAGAACGTGGCTCCCCTGCCCGCCCGTGCCTCCGGCGAGCGAGACGAGGACGCGACCGCGATCGTCGCGGACGGGGGTGCCCGACGCATCGCGCTGCGCCACCACCCGCACGAACGCCCGACGACCCGTGCTCTTGGGCGTCCGGTCGGCGAGCACGGCGCGATCGCGAGGCCGATGGATCGACGCCAGCCCCAGGAGGCGCCGAAGGGCCGGCCGAACGAACAGCTCGAACGTCACGAACGTGGACACCGGGTTGCCCGGCAGTCCGAACAGGAGGACCGGTGCGCCGCCGCCGGGCCGCTCCGCGGTGCCGAACGCGAACGGCTTGCCCGGCTGGACGGCGACGCGCCAGAGATCGATCGTGCCGTACGCCTCGAACGCGGCCCGGACATGGTCGTACGGGCCGACCGAGACACCGCCGGACACGATGATCGCATCCGGACTCTCCGCGAGCCCGGCCCCGATCCGTGCCTTGACGTCCTCGAGGCGATCACGGGCAATCCCCAGGCTCCGGGCATCACCGCCGGCGTCCGTTACGAGCGCCATGAGCGCCGGCCCGTTCGCATCCGGAATCCCGGAGTCGCCCAGCGGTCGGCCGGCGTCGCGGAGCTCGTCACCGGTCGCGAGGATGCCGACGATCGGGCGCCGACGCACGCACAGGTGCGCCAGGCCGGCACCAGCTGCGACCGCGACGCCGGCAGCCCCGATCCGCGTCCCGGCCGCCAGGACGACGGCACCGCGATGGAGATCGCTCCCCGCCCTGCGGATCGAGGCGCCGGACGAAACCGGCTCGTGGACGAGGCACCTGGCAGGTGCCGGCCCGGCCGCATCGCGGCCTCGTGGACCGGACGCGTTGCCGGCGGCGTCTGCAGGCGTGGTCAGCTCGGCCTGGACGACCGCATCGGCGCCGGTTGGCAGTCGGGCGCCGGTCGCGATCCGGACGGCCGTCCCGCGCGTGACAGCGACGGTGGGATCAGATCCCGCGGCCACGTCCCCGATGACCTCGAGGTCCATCGGGCCAGCTTGCGTCGCAGCGACAACGTCACCCGCGCGCACCGCATACCCGTCCATCGCGGCGTTGTCCCACGGCGGCAGGTCCGTCGTCGCGCGTGCATCCTCGGCGACCACCCGGCCGAGCGCGTCACGGATCAAGGCGATGTCGGGCTCCGTGGGACCGTGAACGGCTGCCAGGATCGTCTGGAGCGCCGCCTCAACCGATTGCAGGTCACCCCCGGCCGGGGCGGCAGACGGCGCCGCATCCCGACGAACCGCGAGGCGCTGATCAGGCACCGGTGGAACCCACGTCCGCGTCCCCGCCGGGGCGGCCGGCGGCCTTGCGCGCCTGGACCGCGGCGCCGATCGAGCGCCTGGTGAGGACGCCGACGAGCCGACCGCCATCGAGGACCGGCAGACCGTCAAGACCGGACCGATGCAGTCGCTCTACGGCTGCCACGAGCCGGTCCGTCGGCCCGACGGTCGGCATCCTGGGTGGCCGGGCCATGACGTCCTCAACCCGGGTCGTGGATCGGTTCTGGAGGCGAACTCGCCTGACCTGGCGGACCCCGAGGATTCCGACGACGTCGTTCTCGCGAACGACCGCGATCGCCGTGGTCGAGGTGTCGTCGTCGAGGAGCTGCGCGGCGAACGTGTCCACGGTCAGGCCGGGGTGAACGGTCTGCGGATCCGGCTCCATGACGTCCGCGACGGACAGGTCCCCGATGAGCTCATCCACCTTGACTCGCTCGCGGACGGCGCGCGACGAGAGCAACAGGAACCATCCGCTCAGGGCGACCATCGCCCCGTTCGTGACCTCGCCGACGAACACAACTGCGATCCCGCCGGCGATCACGACCGTCCCAACCAGCCGGCCCACGGAACCGGCGGCGAGCCAGCCGCGGCGCTCGCTGCCCGTCCGTTTCCAGGCGATCGCCCGGACGATCCGCCCACCGTCGAGCGGGTACGACGGGATCACGTTCACGAACCCGAGCATCAAGTTGAGCACCGCGAGGACGGCGAGGACCTGGGCCGCCACCTGCGCAGCCGTTTCGCCGCTCGCGCCGAGGGCGGTGGCGCCGAGCGCGAGTGCACCACCGAGGCCGATGCTGACCGCCGGCCCGGCGATCGCGATCGCGAGTTCGTCGCCCGGGACCGGGGAAGCCGGATCCAACGGCGTCGTCCCACCGAAGAACGAGATGGCGATCGAGCGGACCTCGACGCCGCGCCGACGCGCCACGACCGCGTGGCTCAGATCGTGGATGAGGGCACTGGCGAGGAACCCGAACGCGACGATCCCGCCCAGGACCCACTGGACGAGCGGCTGAACGGTGGGGTACACGTCACCGATCTGTGCCGCGGCGATGGCCGCCACGAAGGCGACGACGAGCACCCAGCCGAGCTGGAGCCGCACCTCGATGCCGAGGATTCGGGCCACCGGGACGCCGATCATCGAGACGGCCCTTGAAGCCGCAGGCGCGCCAGCAGCGCCGTCCCGAGCGCGAG
>JBKJVO010000033.1:0-4441 GCA_046717305.1 Candidatus Limnocylindrales bacterium | reverse complement strand
GGCGTCCTCGACAAGGTGGCCGAGGAGCTCGCCGAGCTCGCGCGGGCCACGGACGACGAGAATCGCCGCGAGGAATTCGGAGACCTCCTCCTCGTCGTCGTGAACGTCGGGCGCAAGATGGGCATCGAGACCGAGGCCGCACTCCGCGCCGCCAACGAGAAGTTCCGGGGCCGGTTCCGGCGAATCGAGCGAATGGTCGCCGAACGCGGCGTCGCCATCCGCGACCTGGACTTCGCTACCCTCGACGCATTGTGGGACGCCGCCAAGGCTGAGGAGCGAGCGACATGAGCATCGGCAACCGACCGCCCGCGGTTCGCACGGACGGTCGCGGGCCGTCCGACCTCCGCCCGGTGACGTTCACGCTGGGGGTCCTGAAATGGGCGGAGGGCTCGTGCCGCATCCGCGTCGGGGACACGGAAGTCCTGTGCGCGGCCACGATCTCCGATCGCGTCCCGCCGCACCTTCGAGGCAAGGGAACGGGCTGGGTCACCGCCGAATATTCGATGCTCCCGCGGGCCACGGCCGAGCGGACGGAGCGGGAGAGCGTGAAGGGCCGGCTCGGAGGCCGGACCCATGAGATCCAGCGGCTGATCGGCCGGTCCCTCCGGGGCGTCGTGAACCTCGCCAAGCTGGGTGAGCGGACGGTCACCGTGGACTGCGACGTTCTCCAGGCGGACGGTGGGACCCGCTGCGCCTCGATCACCGGCGGCTACGTGGCGCTCGCGGCGGCCCTCATGACGTACGGGATGGAGCGGCACATCGTCGGGAAGGTTGCTGCGGTCTCGGTCGGCCTCGTGGACGAGATCGCCATGCTGGACCTGGACTACGGCGAGGACTCCCGCGCGGAGGTTGACTTCAACGTCGTCGGCACGGATGCCGGCACGTACGTCGAACTTCAGGGCACGGCGGAGGGCCGGCCATTCGACCGGCAGAGCGTTGATGCACTCCTGGACCTTGCGAACACCGGTCTTGGCCGCCTGTTCGAGGTTCAGGCCGCGACGCTCGCGACGGTCCGGCGCTAGCGGCGCTCGCAATCGTGCCTGCGCCCCGCCTGGTCGTCGCCACGCGCTCGACCCACAAGCTGCGCGAGCTGGGCGAGCTGCTGCACCTCGAGCGCGGCGTCGTCATCTCGCTCGACGACCTCGGGATCCCGGGCGAACCCGTGGAGGATGGCGCGACCTTCGAGACGAACGCCCGGCTCAAGGCCCGCTTCGCCGCCCGGGCGACGGGCCTGCCGTCGCTCGCCGACGACTCCGGAATCGAGGTGGACGCCCTGGGCGGCGCGCCGGGCGTGCTCACGCGCCGATATTCGGGTCCGCACGCGACGGATGCGAGCAACAACGCGAAGCTCCTCGCCGCGCTCGACGGGCTTCCGCCCGGGCGGCGCGGGGCTTGCTATGTCTGCGTCCTGGCGCTCGCCCTTCCCGACGTCCACGGCCCACGCGGCGGACTCTCGTTGATCCTTCGCCGTGGCACCTGCCGGGGTCGGATCGCGACGGCGCCTCGAGGCGACGGGGGCTTCGGCTACGACCCGATCTTCGAGCCAGCCGGCGAGCTCCCGGGGGGCCGGACGCTGGGGCTCTACTCGGCCCAGGAAAAGCACGCGATCTCGCATCGCGCCCGGGCCGCGCGCCGGATGGGGCCGGTCCTGCGCGGCCTCGGGTTCTAGGGCGGCGTCGTCGCGACGACCGGTGCGGAGGATCACGGCGCCGGCGTTCCGGTGCGCCGCTGGCGCCCCGATCGTCGGGCGGTTTCGCCGGCGAATCGTGTTGACGCCCCGCGTGATGCCGGGAGCAGCAATTCGGCCGGAAGGGGCCAGACAAGCTCCTGTGCGGGGCCCGCACGCCGCTCCAAGACCATGGAGCTGTCGCGACTCGTGCCCAGCGGGGCGCTCGAATCGCCACGTCGGACCGTCGCCTTGGCACTGGAACCGGCTAATCCCTGTGAAGGCCGGGCTCTGATGATCGGGGCATCACGCGGCGGCTCAACGGGCCACGACCACCGGACAGGCGTCGACCGACCGCAGCCGCCTACGGTGCCGCGGATTCCTCGGTTCCGGTCACCGGAGCCACGACCGGTGCGGCCGTCGGGTCCGGCGGGGGCCACGGGAGCGGTGTCTGGCCCGGCGGCGGGAAGAGCGTCTTCGAGACCGCCAGGATCGCCTCGAGATCGGCGATCTGGATCGAGCCGTAGACGGGGTCGATGCCGCCGGTGTTGATGAGTGGCGTCCTGAGGACGGTGCGGACGATCGTGCTCGAATCCATCTCGTCGGCGATGGCCGCGAGATCCGGGAGGCGGTCCGTCGGGATGTCCGTCGTCACGAGGTCGCCGAACGCCTCGAGGAGCGCGGGTAGATTCGTGAGCAGGCTGCCGTCCGCCATGATCCTGTCCCTGAGCGCGAGCATGACCTCCTGCTGTCGGGCGGCGCGGGTGAAGTCGGACTCTCCGTCCGCCTTCCGGGCCCGCGAGTAGGCGAGTGCCTCCCAGCCGTTGAACCGGTGCGGCCCGACCTCGACCCCCCAGCCCTGGACGTTCTCCGCATTGACCCCGATCCCGTCGTACTGCTCGTCGTAGAACGCCTTCGATACGTTGATATCGACGCCGCCGACGGCATCGACGAGTTTCACAAAGCCAAAGAAGTCGATCCGCGCGTAGTAATGGATCTCGATCCCGAGGATGGCCCCCACCGAGTCCTCCAGCGCCCGCATCCCACCCTGTGGGAACTGCTCCGGGTGTCGGTCGGCATAGGCCATCAAGGAATTCAACTTGGGTCCGAAGACGTTCCCATCGCCGAGCGGAGCTCGGACGAGGTCCCGAGGGAGCGACACGATCGTGGCCGTCGCGCCGACGGGATCCACCGAGACAACGATGATCGAATCGGTGAGGGTCGCCGTCCGCCACGGCGTCTTGTCGATTCCCACGACGAGGATGTTCATGCGCTCGTCATGCCCGGGGCCGCGGCCGGTGGCCGCTACGAGGTCACCGGGCCCGGCTCCGCGGCCGCCCTCGAAGATCTTGGCGAACGTCGATTGCGCCGTCGTGCCCCACGCGTTCGCGATACCGTGCGGGACCATGACGGCTACGAGGATGAACGCCAGACCTGCGGCACCCGCGCGTCCGGGGCGTCCCGCATACCGCCCGTCGAAGAAGGCGTGGAGGACCGACAGCAGGCGCCATGCGAGGACCACGACGTTAAGCGCAAGCAGGATGCCCATGACCGTCGGTGACACGATCGAGGCGAAGAGGCGGGCGGGCGAGCGCGTCACGACCGTGAGGACGAGGACCGCGATCAGGAGGAGCGCGGGGAGCCCGAACCATTGGGCAAGGCGGCGCCGGCCGTTGAGCAGCTGGCCGAACCCGGGGAGGATCGCCGAAGCGGTTGCCGCCATCGAGCGCCGCAGGTCGTCCGGCGCCCAGAGCCCGGCGTCCCGAACCAGGGCCCGAGTCGCGGGTCGACGGCGCGGCGGCGCGCTCGCCGATTGTGTGGGGCGGCGGACGGCGCGAGTCTCGTGACTCGACGACCGCACCCGATGTGCGTGCACGTGCGTTCGAGCTCCCCTCGTGAGTTCGTTCGTACGGCCGGTCGGGCACTACCGTCCGCGGGGGAGTCTACCAGCGCGACGGCCGCGCGGTGCAGTGGAGTTTCGTGCGGTCCGGTGGCGTTCCCATCGGCGGGCGTGGTCGTATGATCGGCCGGCTCGGGGTGTGGCGTAGTTGGTAACGCACGTGCTTTGGGAGCACGAGATCGTGGGTTCGAGTCCCACCGCCCCGACCATCTCCAGGCCCCGCGAACGGTTCCTGCACGCACCACGAGAATCGGCCGCCCGCGACGGCGTCTCCGCCGCGCGCCCGTCCGCGACCCGCTCGCGACCCGTCCGGCTGGTAGGCTCCCGGTCATGACAGCATCGGGTGCCCGGCCGCTTCGTGTCGGCGTCCAGCTCCCCGAGGTCGAGCGCGAGGTCCGCTGGCCGGAGTATCTCGCGATGGCCCGCCGGGCCGAGGAGCTCGGCTACGACACCCTGTGGCTGGGCGACCACCTTCTCTACCGGTTCGCGGACGGGACGACGCGCGGCCCGTGGGAAGCGTGGACGATGCTCTCGGCACTGGCGGCGTCCACCTCCCGGATCCGCCTGGGCCCGCTCGTCGCGGCGGCGGCCTTCCACGCGCCGACGATGCTGGCAAAGATGGCGGCGACGGTGGACGAGGTCAGCGGCGGCCGGCTGATCCTGGGCCTGGGTGCGGGCTGGAACGAGACGGAGTTCCGGGCGTTCGGCTTCCCGTTCGACCATCGGATCGATCGGTTCGAGGAAGCGTTCACCATCGTCCGTACCCTGTTGCGGAACGGCGCGATCGACTTCGACGGGCGGTACTTCCAGGCGCGCGACTGTGAACTCCTCCCGCGTCCGGCCCGGCCCGGCGGCCCGCCGCTCCTGATCGGCAG
>JBKJVO010000032.1:0-2872 GCA_046717305.1 Candidatus Limnocylindrales bacterium | reverse complement strand
CAGGACCGGGTCGTCGATGCCGCGGTCGAGCGCCTGTACCTCGAAATGCGGGCGAAGGCGGAGGAGGCCCAGTGGGCGGCTGCTGCTGAAGACCCTGAGTTCCAGGCAGAGGCAGCGAAGATCGCCGAGACCTTCGACGATCGAGACACGTGGCCCGCCTAATCACGCCGTGACACCTCGCGAGGTCCGCGGGTGATAACCGTCCAGCGCTGGTCGATGGTCATCCTGGACCTCGATCCAGCGGTAGGGCATGAGCAGCAGGGCGTCAGGCGAGCGCTTGTCGTCTCGAACGAACCCTTCCATCGATCCGGCATGGCGACCGTCTGTCCGGTGACCTCGCGGGCCGCGAAGTACCCGGGCGAGGTCGCGATCCGGGCCGGAACAGCAGGCCAGACGCTCGACGCTGTGGTCCTCGTCCACCAGGTGCGGACGGTCGACCTCCGGCGCGTCACGGCCTTCGAGATCAACGGCCAGGCACAGATCCTCCACGACGTCGCCATCAGGCGCCAGGTCCGCTCCGCGCTGGCGCACCACCTCGGGCTCGATCTTCCCGCGGCCCTCGACGGCGCCGCCTGAGCGCCTCCCGTCTGCGGGCGCCTTGCAGGCACCTGATGCCCAGCGGGTCGAGGATAACTGGCGGGTGAGCCGTGCTCGCCAGGTTTCCACCGTGCACCGAAAGAAGACCGAGGTCCAGTCCGGTCCGACGGATTCCGGCACATGGCCAGACGCCACACTCGTCGTTCGCGGCGGGTGCCGTGATCCTGTCCATCTGGCCAACGTCATGACTCGCGATGGGTCGTGGTCGGTCGTGTCGGAACCGGGCCTCGACTTCGGGGTCCTGTGCGCGAGCATCCGACACGGGACGGTTCGCCAGACCACGCTTGGGCAGGTACGCGACGCAGGCGATTCGTTGATGCCGTCGCATGGTTCAGGCGCACCGCCGTACCACTGCCATCTCGTCGGCTTGACCGCCGCAAGTCTTGACGCCATCTTGAGCCAAGAAGAGCGGAACCGAATTCCGGCGTCTGAGCGCTGGCGAGGCTTGAGCTGATGATCGTGATCGAGGTCGACTTTAATCACCTGGACCGTGGAGGTCGCCTGTTGTTGGCGGACCTCGTCGTCCACGAGCGGACACCGTTCGCAGAGATCGCAGCATCGGGCGAACGGGTGCTCTTCGTCGATGGCGGTGAGTTCGTCGAGGGCAGCCTTGTCCAGGATCCGGAGCGCGCCTGGGTCGGCATTGCCGACTGGGCTACGCAAGATCGCCTTCGCTCCTACCCGGCCGATCGCCCTGCCCTGACCCCGCTCGCTCGGTGACAGAGGCAGGCCGGGGGGATCGACCGGCCCTCGACGTTGATCTCGATCGGGCCGAGGCTGTGAAACGCGATCTGGGGTTCGCCTGGCACGCCGTGGCCCACTATGCCCCAGCCGACTCCGTCGCGTCCCGCCCCGCCTCGCTCGGCCTCGCGCGCCGCGGACCGCCTACCGCGCGGCGAGCTGGATCCAGATCGTCTTCAGCTCGGTGTACTGGTCGTGGGCGTGGAGCGACTTGTCGTGACCGCCGAAGCCGGACAGCTTGTAGCCGCCGAACGGCGTCGTCATGTCGCCCTCGGAGTAGGCGTTGATCCCCACCACGCCGGCCTTGAGGTCACGGGCGACGCGGTGGGCGACGTCCAGGTCGCGGGTGTACAGCGACGCGGCCAGGCCGTATGGCGTGTCATTCGCGATCGCGACGGCCTCCGCCTCGGTCTCGAACTCGATGACGGACAGGACCGGCCCGAAGATCTCCTCGCGGGCCACCCGCATGTCGTTGCGGACGCCGTCGAAGATCGTGGGCGGGACGAAGTAGCCGCCGGTCTCCTCGAGGATCTGCCGGCCCCCGGTGACGACGCGCGCCCCCTCTCGGCGCCCGACATCGATGTACCCGAGCACGCGCTCCATGTGGCCGCGCGAGATGAGGGCGCCGATCTTCGTCGCCGGATACAGCGGGTCGCCGACGCTCCAGTTCTCGAGCTCCGCGGCCACCGCCTCCAGGAGCCGGTCCTTCACCGATCGATGGACGATGAGCCGGGAGCCGGCGCTGCAGTTCTCGCCCATGTTCCAGAAGACCGCGATCGCGATGTTCGCGGCGATCGTGGCGACGTCGGTCGCGTCGGGGAAGACGAGCTGCGGGCTCTTGCCGCCGAGCTCCAGGAGCACCCGCTTGAGGTTGGTCTCGGCGGAATACGTCAGGAAGCGCCGGCCGACCTCGGTCGAGCCGGTAAAGGCGACGACATCGATGTCGGGGTGCCGCCCGATCGCCTCGCCGACGGTGTCGCCCGGTCCGGTGACGACGTTGAGGACGCCGTCGGGGAGCCCGGCCTCCGACGCGAGCTCGGCGATCCGGAGGAGGCTCAGCGCGGTCGTGGAGGCGGGCTTGATCACGACGGTGTTGCCGGTGGCGAGGGCGGGCCCCAGCTTCCAGGCGGCCATCTGGGCCGGGTAGTTCCAGGGGATCACGGCGCCCACGACACCGACCGGCTCGCGGGTGATCGTCGCGACCGTGCCCTCCGGCGACGGCGCCACCTGGCCGTACGTCTTGTCGGCCGCCTCGGCATGCCAACGGATGCAGCTGGCTGTCTCGGGCATGTCCAGGCCGACCGTGTCCGTGATCGGCTTGCCGGCGTCGATGGTCTCGATGAGGCCGAGCTCGCGGGCGTTCGTCTCGATCAAGTCCGCCCAGCGGATGAGGATCCGCTTCCGGTCGCCCGGGTTCACCCGGGACCAGACGCCGCTGTCGGCCGCGTGCCGGGCCGCCGCGACCCCGGCGGTCAAGGCTGCCGGGCCGCGCTCGGGGGCCTCCGTGTGGCGTTGGCCCGGCGCCCGGGGGTCG
>JBKJVO010000031.1:0-3922 GCA_046717305.1 Candidatus Limnocylindrales bacterium | reverse complement strand
GGTTGGAGCAGGTCGCGGATCGCCGCCGCGCCCGCCGGCGCGGCTGCGGGTCGTCGGTCCTTCGTTACGGCGTCCTCCACCGGAAACGGGCCGCTCGCGGTCCGGACGAGCGCGCCGAGGTACGCCCCGCTCCCGAGTGCCGTGCCGAGGTCCCGTGCGAGCGCCCGCACGTAGGTCCCCGCGGAACACGCGACGTCCACGATCGCGATCGGGCGGGTGGGGTCGTCCGAGTTCCAGGCAACCAGCTCCAGGTCGTGGATCGTGACGGTCCGCTCCGCGAGCTCGGGTGGCGTGCCCTCGCGAGCCAGCGCGTAGGACCGCCGGCCACCCACCTGGATCGCCGAGAAGACGGGAGGTCGCTGCTGGATCTCGCCCCGGAAGGCGCCGAACGCCCCTTCCAGCCCTGCGGCGGACAGGACCGGGCCGGTCACGGGCGTGCGCTCGCCGTCGAGGTCATCGGTCGTCGACGAGGCACCGAAACAGATCGTGGCGCGATAGCCCTTGCGGTCGCCCAGGTGGTACTCAACGAGCCGGGTCGCGCCGCCGAGGAACAGTGGCAGGACGCCCGACGCGAACGGGTCGAGGGTGCCGCCGTGGCCGATCCGGCGAGTCCCCGTCAGCCGGCGCGCGAGCGCGACCACGTCGTGCGATGTCGGCCCGGCGGGCTTGGCGATGACGAGCACCCCGTCCAGACCGGACGGGTCGGGGCGGCGCGCCATGGTCAGCGCGCGACGGCGGCCGCGAGCCGCTCCGCCTCGGGCAGAACGCGCCTCCGCGCCTCGGCGACGCCAGCCGGCAGGGATGCTCCGGCTGCGCGGGCGTGGCCGCCTCCACCGAAGAGGCCCGTGAGCACGGTCGCGTCCACCCCGCCCGGCTTCGTCCGAACAGAGATCCGCGTGGTCTCCGGGCCGGCTTCCTTGAACAGGATCGCCACCTCTGCGGCCTCCGCCTGGGACAGGAGGTCGATGATCCCTTCCGAATGGGCGCTCAGCGCCCCCGTCTCGGCGACGTCCGCTGCGAGCAGCGTGGAGTGGATGACGAGGCCGCCCGCCGCCGTCTCGAGGCGATCGAGGACCCGCCCGAACAGGCGGAGCTGCACGTCCGGCTTCGTCCGGTAGAGCCGGCGTGCGATCTCCGCGAGGGGCGCTCCAGCCTCGACAAGGGCTGCCGACACGGCGAGCGTCCTCGGCGTTGCGTTCGGGTGGGCGAACGCGGCGGTGTCCATGACGATGCCCGACATGAGGGCGGTCGCAAGCACGCCGTCGCCGGCCGCCAGCGGCACGCCGAGCGCGACCGCGAGAAGCGTGACGAGTTCGCAGGTCGCCGCGGAACCCGCGTCCACCCAGTCGGCGGATCCCGTCGCGCCGTTTGAGGCGTGGTGGTCGATGACGACCGTGGGCAGCCGCTCGAACAGCGGAACATGGCGTTCACGGACGGATCCGACACGATCAAGCGAGCCGCAGTCAACGATGACCAGCAGGTCATACTCGCGATCCTCCGCCGGGTCCAGCAGGAAGTCGCCGACGCCGGGCAGGAAGTCGTACAGCGGCGGGGGCACGTCCGAGCACACGAGGGCGGCCCGGCCTCCGCCCGCTTCGACAATCGCACGAAGTGCCAGCGCTGCACCCAGCGTGTCCGCGTCCGGGTTCTCGTGGCTGACCACGAGGACGTCACGCGCGCCGCGCATCCGCGCCAGGATCGCCCCCGGGACGGCTCCGAGCCAGGCGTCGAGCATGACGGTCATGCGCGACCACCTCGCGGCCGGTTTCGGCCGCCGCCGGGCCCGGCCGGACGCCCGCCGGACGACGGGCGTCCCCGCGACCCGCGGTTCTTGCGGCCAGCTCGACCCATCCCCGCCCCCCTGCTCGGTGACGCGGGATCCGGAATGTCCATGATCGGCTCGGGCGCGTCGCCTTCGTGTGGGAGCCGCGCGACCGGTGTGGGGAGCGCATCTGCCGGTGCCCCGAGGCCCGCGGATTCAGCGCCCGATTCAAGCTCCGAGAGCAGCCTGAGAACGCGCGTCCCGCGTTCCAGGGTGTCGTCCAGCCGGACGTGGAGATCGGGAATCCGCTTGATACGCAGGCGGACCCCGAGTTCGTGGCGGATGAACGGCATCGCCCGGCTGAGCGCCATGATCGTCTCGTCACGTTCTCCCGGCGTTCCGATCACGCTCACCCAGACCTTGGCGTGCCGCAGGTCCCGTGTCGTCTCGACGTTCGTGATCGTCGCGAACCCGATCCGGGGATCGCCGACCTCACGGGCGAGCAGCTGCCCGATCTCCTGTCGAAGGAGTTCGTCGATTCGATCCGTGCGCTGGGTCATGGCGAGCCCCGTCGGGCGCGTCTCAGGAGGCTCTGGACGCCAGGGACCGGCTCACGGTCTGGGTCGTGAAGCACTCGATCACGTCGCCTTCCTGCAGGTCGGCGAAGCCGGCGAGGCCGATGCCGCACTCGAAGCCCTGGGCGACCTCGCGAACGTCGTCGCGGAAGCGGCGCAGCGAGTCGATCCGGTCCGTCACGATGACCTTGCCGGATCGCCAGACGCGGGCGCCGCCCTTGACCATCCGGCCGTCCGTGACGTACGACCCGGCGATCACCTGGGTCTTGCCGACCTTGATGAGCTGGCGGACCTCGGCGCGGCCCTCAACGACCTCTACCTGCTCGGGCTCCAGGAGGCCGGAGAGGGCCTTCTCGATGTCGTCCGTCAGCTGGTAGATGATGTCGTACAGCCGGACGTCCACCTTTTCGGTCTCGGCGGCCCGACGTGCCGTGTCGCTGATCCGGGTGTTGAACCCGACCACGATGGCGTTCGATGCCGATGCGAGCAGGATGTCGTTGTCCGAGATCTCGCCGGCACCTTCGTGCAGGATGTTGATCTTCACCTCGTCCGTGGCCAGCTGGCCGAGCGAATGGGTGATCGCACCGAGCGAACCGGACACATCCGACTTGAGGATGATCCGCAGCTCCTTCGCCTGGCCCGCCTGGATCTGCCGGTAGAGGTCCTCGAGCGTGGCTCGCCCACTGCTCTCGCCGCCCTTCGCGGCCATCTGCGCCTGGCGCATCTCGACGGTGGCGCGGGCTTCCTTTTCGTCCGCGACGACGCGCAGGATGTCGCCGGCCGATGGCACCTCGGACAGGCCGAGGACCACCGCCGCCGTGGCGGGACCGGCCTTCTGGACACGCTTGCCCTTGTCGTTCTCCAAGGCTCGAACACGGCCGAACGTCTCGCCGACCACGATGACGTCACCCACGCGGAGCGTGCCGGTCTGGACGAGGGCGGTGGCCACCGCGCCGCGGTTCTTGTCCATCCGCGCCTCGACGATCGTGCCGATGGCCGGCCGCTTCGGGTTGGCCTTGAGGTCCTGGAGGTCCGCCACGAGGAGGACCATGTCCACGAGGTCGTCCAAACCCATGCGGCTCTTCGCCGAGACCGGCACGAGCGGGGTGTCGCCGCCGTACTCCTCGACGACGACGCCGGCCTCGGTCAGCTCGGTCTTGACCCGATCCGGGTTGGCGTCCGGCTTGTCCATCTTGTTCAACGCGATGATGATCGGCACCTTTGCCGCCTTGGCGTGGCTGATCGCCTCGAGCGTCTGGGGCATGACGCCGTCGTCCGCCGCGACCACGACGATCGCGATGTCCGTGACCTTCGCGCCGCGGGCCCGCATCGCGGTGAACGCCTCGTGGCCCGGCGTATCGAGGAAGACAACGCGGCGGCCGTCCTTCGTGACCTCGCTCGCACCGATGTGCTGGGTGATGCCACCCCGCTCCCCCGCCGCGACCGTGGTCGAGCGGATGGCGTCGAGGAGGCTGGTCTTGCCGTGGTCGACGTGACCCATGACGGTCACGATCGGCGGACGCGACACGAGCAGGCTCGCGTCGGCCTCCTCGAAGAGGACTTCCTTCGTTGCCTCGGGCGCGGG
>JBKJVO010000030.1:0-2944 GCA_046717305.1 Candidatus Limnocylindrales bacterium | reverse complement strand
GTCCGCTCCTACGCCGGCCGACCGCGCATCGCGTGGGCGGCACGAGCGGCCCGGGCCATCGGGGAACGGCCGCGCGACCGGCGCCAGGCGACGAACGCGGCACCGGCCAGGCTGAGCGCGGAGGCGGCCATCGCGCCGCCGATCAGCAGCGGCCGTGAAACGGTGAAACCGTCGCCGTCGGCGTCGGGGTCCGGGTCGGGGTCGGCAAGCGGATCGAATCCGTCCGGGAAGGCCACCTGTCGGACGGGGAGCAGGGCGACGGACCCCTCGGCGCCGGCCGCTGCCGGCAGACGCATTGCGACGGCCGCCTCGGCGAGACGGACGGCCTGGCGCTCCTCGAATCGGAACGACGGGTGGAAGCGAGGCAGGTCGTTGGCGAGGCGCCTCGCCGCGAGGCGGACCGCCTCGTCCAGGCGTTGTCCGGGGTGCCTGCCACCTCGCGCATCGGATGCACCGCCGGCGCCGAACGGGTCCGGGAGCCGGTCCGTGAGCTCGCCCGTCAGTTCGCCCGACGCGATGAGGGCGTCGAGATAGCGATCCGTGACCAGCGCCTCCACCTCGGCAACGTCGCGCCCGAGGAGCGTCACGGGCGCCCGTCCCGACCACCAAGCTCACGGGCCACGGTCCGGAGCGCGCGGTGGATCAGGACGCGGACGGCACCCTCGGACCGGCCCAGGACACCGGCGATCTCGGCGGTGCTCAGCTCGTCGACGAAGCGCAGGACGACGGCCCGCCGCCGGTCTCCCGGGAGGCGCCCGACCGCACGCCACGCGGAAGCGGCCTCGTCGCGGCCGACAGCGTCCCGTTCCACGTCCAGCGGGTCGGCGATGATCGCCCCGGTCGTCTCGTCGAGAACGGTGGCGGGGTGCCGGCGCGCCGAGCGCCGCTCGTTGGCGATCACGTTGCGAGCGATGCGGAAGAGCCATACCTTGAAGGTCGAGGCCCCTTCGCCGTCCGCCGGGCGGGCGCGCTCATCGAACCGGTGGAGGTTCGTGAGCGCGGCCAGGAACGTCCGCGCCGTGGCGTCCTCCGCTGCGTGATGGTTGCCGAGCTCGTAGTACGCAAAGCTGTACACCGGGGCGAGGTACCGTCGATACAGGGCCTCGAACCGCTCCGGATCCCGCAGGGCCGCCTCGACGAGGGGCCGGTCGCGATCCAGATGGGCGATTCGGGGCGCGGCCGTCTCCGCCGCTCCCGATCTCCTGAACACCGGACGCGCCATCTCGTTACACCGCGCCGGATGAAGACAGCCGGAGGTGCGTGATCTCGCCGGCGAGGACGGCCCGTTCGCGGGCGGACGAGACACCGTCGATCTCCTCGACGAGCAGGGCGCCGGACGAGCCGTCCACGCCCAGCGCTCGAACGAGCTCGTTGACGCCGGCGGGTCCCTCCAGCCGGACGAGGTGACCGGTCGTGACCTGCCGCTCGGCCCAGCCGGCGAAATCGAATTGGTCGTAGCGGAGTGTCTCCAGGCCTGCCTCCAGGTGAGCCAGGAACGTGTCGAGGAGCGCCTCACGATCGATCGGGCGGCCGCCGGAGACCTCGCGCAGCGACGTCATGGAGGCGGCGAGCTCCGTCGGAAAGGCCGCGGCCGGCCAGTCGGCGTTCACGCCGATCCCCACCACGGCACGCGGATCGTCCGTCCCGAGGCCCCACGTCTCCCCGAGGATCCCGGCGAGCTTCATGAGCTCGAGCGACGCCCCGGGGAGGGCGGCCGCGCCGCCGCCGGCCGCCTCGACCACGAGGTCATTTGGCCACTTCAGGCGAATTGTCCCTGGCGTCAGGCTGGCCTCGTCTTCGGCGGCATCGGCCATGGCGAGCGCGACGATCGCGGCAAGCCGCCACGTCCGCTCCGGCGCGAGCCACGCCGGCCGGAACCCGAGGGACACGAGCAGCGCCGCGCCCGAGGGCGCCGTCCAGGTCCGGCTCTCGCGGCCTCGGCCGGTGGCCTGCTCATCGGCGACCGCGACGGCAACCTCTTCTACCCCGGCGGCGAGCCAGTCGCGGACCACGTCGTTCGTGGACCCGACCCGTGCGAACCGCTCGAGGCGTGAAAGGAATGGCGGCGCCCCCGTCGGCATCGGTCGCAGGTCCGTGACCGTCAACCGGCGGCCAGATCGGTCGTCGCGGTGTCCACCGGGTCCGGGCGCGCAAGCTCGAACGCGCCATGGAGGGCGGCCAGCGCCGTCGACAGCTCGTCCTCCGCGATCATGCACGTGATCCGGACCTCGGAGGTCGAGATCATCTCGATGTTCACGCCCGCGTCGGCGAGCGTCCCGAACATCCGTGCCGCGTACCCCGGCGCGTTGTGGAGTCCGGCGCCCACGATGGACACCTTTGCGACGGATGCGTCCGTTGTCATCTCGCGGGCGCCGAGATCCCGGACGAGCGGCTCCAGGACCTTCTTTGCCTTGCCGAGCTCGGCGCGCGGCACCGTGAACGACAGGTCCGTCGCGCCGCCGTGGCCGACGTTCTGGACGATCATGTCCACGTTGATCCCGGCTTCCGCGAGGGGCTCGAAGACGGCCCGTGCCACGCCCGGCCGGTCCGGGACGGCCACGAGCGTGACCTTCGCGACGTTCCGGTCGTGGGCGAGCCCCCGCACCTTGTTCCGCTGTTCCACGAACGGGTCCTCCTTGATGAGCGTGCCCGGCGCGTCCTCGAACGAGCTCAGGACTTCGATGACGACGTCGTTGACCCATCCGAGCTCCACCGCCCGGACCTGCATGACCTGGGCGCCCTGGTGGGCGAGCTCGAGCATCTCCTCGTAGCCGATGACCGGCAGCTGGCGCGCACCGGGGACCAGCCGAGGGTCGGCGGTGTAGATGCCCTTGACGTCCGTGAAGATCTGGCACCGATCCGCCCGGAGCGCCGCCGCCAGAGCGACCGCCGTCGTGTCCGAGCCACCGCGTCCCAGGGTTGTGATCTCCGCCTCGTCGGGGGG
>JBKJVO010000029.1:0-7374 GCA_046717305.1 Candidatus Limnocylindrales bacterium | reverse complement strand
CCGGCTGCCAGCAGCGAGAACGGGGCGGCACATCCCCACAAGGACGAGACCCCGAGCGCCTGCCCGACGCGTCACACCGACGGGCCGCGCCGTAATCGGCGCGGCCCTCACCTATACTTGGCCCCATGAGCGTCCGCCCCATCCTGATGCTTGGCGATCCGCGGCTCCGGCTGAAGGGCCTGCCCGTGGACGCCTTCGGCAGGTACCTGCACGGGCTCCTCGATGACCTCGCCCATACGATGCGTGCCGCGCCCGGCGTCGGGTTGGCGGCGCCACAACTCGGTGAGGCGCTGAATGCCTGTGTGGTCGAGATCGAGGGCCAGCTGCACGAGCTCGTGAACCCGAGGCTCGTCAAGGCGACCGGTGACAACCGGGACCTCGAGGGCTGCCTGTCCATCCCGGGCTACGCCGCCTACGTGACCCGCCGGGAGCACGTCTGGGTCGTGGCGCAGAATCGGTTGGGCAGGAAGATCAAGGTGGCCGGATCGGGACTCATGGGTCGGGCACTCCAGCACGAGCTGGACCACCTCGACGGGAAGCTGTACATAGACTACCTCGCGTCGATGGACGAGCTGATCGCCGTCGGCCACGGCGATGATGACGAGGACGAGGGCGCGACCTCGGCCGAAGTCCGGGCACCTGCGCTCGCGTGACCCTGCTGCCGGAGGGCACGGCGGCACCGGGTCCGCCCGCCCGGACAGTCTTCCTCGGCTCCGGCGACTTCGCCGTCCCGTCCCTTCACGCGCTTGCCAGCCATCCGGCCGTGGTCCTCGTGGGTGTCATCACGCCGCCGGACCGATCCGCAGGACGCCGCGGCAGGCTCACGCCGGTACCGGTCGCGCTCGAGGCGCGGCGGCTCGGTATCCCGCTCCTGCAGCCGGAGCGGATCCGGACCCCGGAGACGGTGGCGGCCATCCGCGAGCTGGCCCCGGACCTGGGGGTCCTCGCCGACTTCGGGCGGATCGTCCCTCCGTCGATCCTCGATTTGCCACGCCACGGAATCCTCAACCTCCACCCATCGTTGCTGCCGCGGCACCGTGGCGCGACACCGGTCGCGGCGACGATCCTCGCGGGGGACGCGGTGGCCGGCGTCTCCGTCATGCGCATGGACGCCGGCCTCGACAGCGGTCCCATCGTCGCGACACGCTCCTGGGCGCTCTCGGACCTGGAGACCGCGCCCGAGCTCGAGGCGCGGGCGGCGCTCGAAGGTGCCGAGCTGATCGCGGAGCTCCTGGGGCCGTACCTCCGCGGCGAGCGCGTGCCCACCCCGCAGGACGAGGCCTCGGCGACGCTGACGCGGCCGCTCCACCGGACGGACGGGCGGCTCGATCCGACTCGGCCCGCCGAGGTACTCGAGCGCCAGGTCCGGGCTTATCTGCCGTGGCCGGGGTCGTACGTCGAGACGCAGGCCGGCCGGCTTGCCGTGCTCCGAGCCGCGGTCGCGGATCGGGTGGCCGGGGACCGGACCGGGCAGCTCGTCCACGACGGCGACGGGCTCGCGCTCGTCGCCCTGGACCACCGCCTCCGCTTCCTCGAAGTCCAGCCCGCGAACGGCCGCCCGATGTCCGCGTCGGCGTTTCACCGAGGGCATCCGTCGGTGCTCGGCCAGGTCGTCGAGGGGGTCGCGTGACCGCGCACGGCGTCGGCGCCATCGGGACGGCGCGCCCGCGACCGGACTCCGAGCCGAAGGTCCGGGGTGCTGTCCGCTACGCCGCGGATCGCCGCAGGCCGGACGCGCTTCACGCTCGGCCGGTCCTCGCGACCTACGCCCACGCCCGGCTCGTCGGGATCGATCCGTCGGCGGCCCTGGCCGTTCCGGGGGTTCTCGCGGTCCTGACCGCGCGCGATCTTCAGCTGTCCGATCGCGAGGTGAACCGGCTCGTGGAGCCACTCGCCCGCGACGAGGTCGTCTTCGCGGGCCAGCCGGTGGCGCTCGTGATCGCGGAGACGGCGGAGGCGGCCGCCGACGCCGCGGAGCTCGTCGAGGTCCAGCTCGAGCCGCTGCCGGCGGTCGTGGATGCCGTGGCAGCCATGGATCCCGCCGCCCCCCTCGTTCGGGCGGATCTCGCGGCCTCGGCAGCAAACGATGGCGCGCCGGGGACGTCCACGGGTGCCGCGACGCACGCCGCGGTCGGCGGGGAGGGAGATGCGTCGATCGACGCCGAGACGCTGTCCCCGAACGTCGTCGAGCGGACGCGCTACCGGTTCGGCGACGTGGACGCGGCACTGGCCGGAGCGGCGGCGACGGTCCGGGGCAGGTACCGAACCTCGTGGGTCCACCAGGGCTACCTCGAGACGCAGGTCTGCACGGCCTGGCAGGACGACGACGGCACGGTGGTCGTCGAATCGAGCACGCAGGGCACGTTCGCACTGCGCAACGACATTTCGAAGGCGCTCGGCCTGCCGCTTCATCGCATCCGCGTGGTGCCGACGCCGCTCGGCGGCGCTTTCGGGGGCAAGTGGTCGCTCTTCGAGCCGTTGATCGCGGTCGCCGCGATCCGCCTGGGCCGCCCGGTCCGGCTCGTGCTGGACCGACGGGAAGACTTCCTCGTGAGCAATCCATCCCAGGGCTTCGAGATCGATCTCGAGATCGGGGCGGACGCGGACGGCCACCTCGTCGCCCTGCGCGGCCGGGTGATCGCCGATGCCGGGGCCTACGCCGACTATTCGACGTCGTCGCTCGCCGGAACACTCCTTGGCGGTCCCTACGGGTGGCCCGCGGTGGACATCAGCGCGTACGGGGTCCTCACAAACCGCGTGGGGGTTGGCACGTATCGCGCGCCGAGCGGCCCGCCGACCGCGTTCGCCGTCGAATCCGCCATCGATGAGCTGGCCGGCATCCTCGGGATGGATCCCCTGGCGCTCCGTCGGCGGAACGGTGCCCGCGAAGGCGAGCGCATGGTGGACGACGGGATCTGGGCACCGCTGGGCCTGTCCGAGGTCATCGATGAGCTGGACGCTGACGCGTCGTGGCGTGCCCGGGCGGGCGTCGGTCCGGACGAGGGCGTGGGCGTCGCCGTGGGCTACTGGCCGGGGAGCAAGGACGCGGCCGCCGCGCTGTGCCGGGTCTCCGCGGACGGCAGCGTGCAGATCGTGACCGGCGTCGTCGACATGTCCGGGACGTCGGGCGCCTTCCAGGCGATCGCGGCAGCCGTCCTCGGCATGGATGCGGGTGCCGTCCAGGTCGTCACGGTGGATACCGGCAGCGCGCCGCCGTCGCCGGGCAGCGGCGGGAGCACCGTCACGTATTCGGCCGGACGCGCGGTGCGAGCCGCCGCCGAGGACGCCCGTCGCCAGCTCCTCCGGGCCGCCTCGCTCCAGCTGGAGATTGGCGAGGCGGACCTCGAGATCGTCGGTGGCATCGTCCGCCCGATCGGGACGCCCGAGAAGGGCATCCCGATCGCGAAGCTCGTCCGGGCGAACGCGCGCGATGGCCGATCGCCGATTGAGGGCCATGCAACGACCGAGCACGTCAGCCTCGCCCCGTCCGTCGCCGGATTCGTTGCGCATGTCCAGGTCGATCGTGAGACCGGCGAGGTCCGCGTGCTCGACTTCCGGGCCGTCCAGGATGTGGGCCGGGCCCTCAATCCGGCCCTCGTCACGGGCCAGCAGCAGGGGGCCGCCGCGCAGGCAGTCGGGTGGGCGCTCCACGAGGCGCTCGTCCACGACGAAACCGGGCAGCTGCTCAGCGCGACGTTCCTGGACTACAAGCTGCCTCGGGCGCGGGACGTCCCGTCGGTCGCCACGTCGTACGTGGAGGTGCCCGCGCCGGACGGCCCGTTCGGGGCGAAGGGGATTGGCGAGGCGGCCGTGGTGGCCGGAGCCGCCGCGATCGCGAACGCCGTGGCGGCTGCCACCGGCCGGCGGCCGCACGAGCTGCCGATGACCGGACCCCGAGTCTGGCGGCTGCTCCACTCGGACTCGTAGTCAGCTCCGGGCCGTCCGCGGCTGGCCGGCAGTTCGCCCCGGGCCTCGTCGACCGGTCGCCTTGGCCGGCGCCCCGTATCGCGTGCGACAATGCCTCCCCCATGCCGACCCGCGCGCTCCCGATCGTCCAGCCTTCGCTTGCGGTCATCGCCGCATTGCCACCCGGCATCTCGGGCGAGCCCCTCGCCTCGTTGGAAGCCTGGTTCCGCGATCGCGGCGAGGCCGCCTTCCGCGCCCGCCAGGTTCTCGATGCGGTGTGGCGGACCGGCGCCGCCGGCCCGGATGCGATTTCCACGCTCAGCGCGCCGCTGCGTGCCGCGCTCGCCGCGGCGTTTCGCTGGGACACCGTCGCCGGGACCGACCTGACCCTCGCCGACGGCGGCACGACCGAGAAGGCGCTCCACCACCTGGACGACGACGTCCTCGTAGAGTCCGTGCTCATGCACTACCCGGCGGCGCCCGGTCGTCGGGAGCGGAACACGCTGTGCATCTCCAGCCAGGCCGGCTGTGCCGTCGGCTGTCCGTTCTGTGCGACGGGCGAGCTCGGTTTTGGGCGGGACCTCCTCACCGCGGAGATCCTGGACCAGGTCCGGAGTGCTGCGCGCCGGCTCGCCGCACGGGATCGGCGCCTCACGAACATCGTGTTCATGGGAATGGGCGAGCCACTCCTCAACCTGGATCGCGTCCTGGCGGCGATGGAGGCGCTGAACGATCCTGGACGCTTCGGGCTCGGTGCCCGCCACATCACCGTCTCCACTTCGGGGGTCGTGCCCGGCATTCGCCGTCTTACCGCGCTCGGGCCCCAGTTCACGCTCGCGGTGAGTCTGCATGCAGCGCGCGATCCGCTGCGTGACGTCCTCGTCCCGTTGAACCGTCGCTGGCCCGTCGCGGAGGTCGTGGCGGCAGCCCGCGAGCACGCCGCGGCGACCGGCCGCCGGATCAGCTACGAAGTCACGATGATCGCCGGCGTGAACGACACGGATGACGACGCCGAGGCCATCGTCGCGCTCCTCCGGGGCGACCTCGCCCACGTCAACCTGATCCCGATGAACCCGGTCGCCCATACGCCGTGGACCGCCAGCCCCATGCCCGTGATCGAGCGCTTCGCCGCCCGGCTTCGCGGGGCCGGGATCCAGACCACGATCCGCCGCAATCGTGGTCAGGAGGTGGGCGCTGCGTGCGGGCAGCTGGCCGCCGAGCGTGCGGGTGCACCAGCGCCGGCCGCGGTGGAGCGCCGTCGAGAGCGCCTCATCGCGTCGAGCGCGGCGGCGCTCCGCGGCGAGCGAAGTCGCGAGCCGGTCCCGACCGGCGTGAGCGAGGTTCTCGACTGATGGCCGTCCGCCGCCGCCGTCCCGCGTCCCCGGTCAAGGAACTGCAGCTCGGGCGCGCGCGGGTCGCCGTGAGCATCCTCGACGCGGACCTGGGCAACCTCGCCTACGCCGTCCGGCGGGCCGAGAAAGAGGGTGCGGACCGGATCCACCTCGACGTCATGGACGGGCACTTCGTCCCGAACCTCACGTTCGGCGCGAAGACCGTCAAGGCGCTCCGGCGCCGGACCCGCCTGCCCCTCGACGCACACCTCATGATCTCCGAGCCGGGTCGGTACGTGGACGAGTTCCTCGACGCCGGGTGCGATTCGGTGACCATCCACGTCGAGATCGAGGAGCCAATCGAGCCGATCCTCCGAGCGATCCACGCCGCGGGCCGGGCGGCTGGCCTGTCGCTTCGCCCGGGGACGCCGCTCAGCGCGCTGGAGCCCTACCGGGAGCACCTCGACATCGTCACGGTGATGACGGTTGAGCCGGGCTTCGGCGGGCAGGCCTTCATGGCCGACGTGGCGAAGGAGAAGATCCTCGCCGCGCGCGACCTGCTCAGCCACAAACTCCACGGCGCCGAGGTCCACGTGGACGGCGGCGTGAACCGTGAGACTGCCGAGCTCGTGGGTACGCTCGCCGCGGACGTCCTCGTGGTCGGGTCTGCAGTGTGGATCCCGGGGCGGAACATGGGCCGGGAGATTCGGCTCGTCCGGGCGCTCGCGGACGAGGGCTACCAGTTCGGCCTCAACGACGGCCGGCCGCCCATTCCGCGCGATCGCGTGGTGACCTTCGCGACCCTTCCGCGCCATCTCGCCCGGACGCTTCAGCGCGAGATCGAGAAGATCGGGATCCCGGTCCTCCTGTTCCGCGCCGGCGACCTCAGCGTGGAGCTGCCCGACGATGTCCGCGACTGGGACGCCCTCCTGCCGGCGTCGTCCGAGGCCGCGGCGATCGAGCGTTTCGGCGCGCGGCGGGATGGGATGCTGGCCGAGGCCACGGCCTGGCGCGCGGCCGGCATGCCGCCGGTTCCGCACGTGCCCGCCCCGCTGCCGCCGCGGCCCGACGAGGTGCGCGCGTGAGCAATGAGGGCGAGTTGGCCGGGACCGCCCCGGCCGCAGGGGTCGCCGCGGCCGATCCCGTCGTAGCGGCGCCCATGCCATCCGCCACGACCGAGCGGGCCAACGCAGACCTCCATCGGCGAAATGACCGCCTGCTCCTGGCGACGATCACGGGTTACGTCGTCGTCCTGTCGGCCCTGATGATCGCCAGCGGCGTGTCGGTGACGCCGGACGTGATGCTCATCGCCCTCGGCCTGGCGGCGGTGATCCTTGGCCGCGGCCGACTGTTCATTCGCGACTGGGTGCCGTTCATCGGCCTGTTCCTGGCCTACGAGCTGATGCGCGGCTACGCCGACGACATCAACCGGGTGATCCACGACGCGGACATCCTGGCCCTCGAGCGCGCGCTCTTCGGTGGGCTGCTGCCGACGCAGGTCCTCCAGGAGGCGTTCCGCCCCGCGACGGGCCTGGACCCGTTCGCGATCGCCGGAACGATCCTCTACTTCCTGCACTTCCCGCTGCCGATCGCGATCGCGTTCCTCCTCTGGGTCCGACGCCGCCGCGCCTACTACGACTACATCGCGGCCCTCATCCTCCTGTCGATGGCCGGGTTCGCGACGTACCTCTTCCTGCCGGTCGCGCCGCCGTGGTGGGCCGCCGACCACGGGCTCATTCCGGGTCCGGACGGCGCCCCAGCGATCACCTATCTCAAGGCGCAGGGCTTCGAGGACCTCGCGCGCCTCCTGGGGTTCGAAGGGCGGTACCTCTACAGCTACGCCATCTACGAGGTCAATCCGAACGCGGTCGCTGCGTTCCCGTCTCTTCACGCCGCCTACCCGTTCCTGGCCTTCCTGTTCGCGCGCCGGGCGTTCGGCCGGGTCGGCTGGCTGATGCTGGCCTACGCGGCCTGCGTCTGGTTCGCAATCGTCTACCTCGGCGATCACTACGTCGTGGACGTCCTGGGCGGACTCGCCTACGCCTCGGCCGCCTACCTCGCGATCGTGCACGCACCGGGCTGGTTCCGCCGGGTCGTGGACCGCGCCGCGGATCCGGCGGTCGAGGCGGACGTCGAG
>JBKJVO010000028.1:0-5200 GCA_046717305.1 Candidatus Limnocylindrales bacterium | reverse complement strand
GGGTACCGTGCTGCCCGCTGCCCTTGAGCCGTTCCAGCCGGCGCTCGGTCATGGCGAGGTCGGCGAGCGTGAACTCGAGGTCGAGCTGCTCGAGGTCGCGCGCGGGATCGACGCTGCCGGCCGGATGCGGGGTGGCCGGGTCCTCGAAGGCGCGGACGACGTGGAGCAGCGCGTCCGAGTCGCGCAGCCGCGCGAGGTGCTCCGCCGGCAGCTCCTCCGTCCCCACGTGGCCCTCGCTCGAGGGCGGCGAGGCGGGCAGGTCCACGTAGGTCACGTCGGCCCGGACGACCTTCTTCGGGTGGAAGATCGCGGCGAGGCGGTCCAGCCGCTCGTCCGGCACCTTGACGACGCCGACGTTGAGGGTCAGGCCGCCGAATCCGCCGGTCTCGGCGTGGCCGCGCGTCAGCGTATTGAAGACGGTCGTCTTGGCGCTCCCGGCAAGACCGACGATGGCGATCTGCATGTCGTCGTGATTCGTGACACAGGGACCGCGTCCTCGCTTCCGGGCCGACCGCACCGCTTGCGGCGCGGTGATCTCACCGCCGGTCGGCAGTCGGGAATGTCAGCGGAGGCAACGGGGCTCAGGCAGGACCTCCCCAACGCCCGGCCATCCAGATGCTGCCGAGGATGACGAACGCGGTCACGGCCAGCGCCAACAGGGTCAGGGCCTTGCCGGCCCGCGTTTCATGCCCGTCGAAGGCAAGCAGAGAAAACCCCGCGCCCGATGCGGCGAACAGGACGAGATCGCCGACAAGCCACTCGGTCACCAGCACGACGCCGCTTGCAACGGCCAGCGTGATCGCCCCGAAGAGACCCCACGCCGCCCACGAGACTGCACCGAGGACTGATCGAGTGGTGCGCGAGGTTGCCTTGAATTGATGAACGAGCTCGACGGTGAGCACCATCGCGGGGATCAGGAGGAGGGCGGGCAAGACCAGCGAGACCAGGCCGTACCCGAGGAGTGCACCGGCAGCCGCGACCAGTTCATCGACGAGATTGCCACCCTGCTGAACATGCTGGACGGCGTCGAAGACCCAAAGGCCGAGGGTTACGACCACGAGGTACGCGAGAATCGGTCGCGTCATACCCCTGCCGACGGCCCATCTGCCAGGAATTCGATCCCGTGTCGCCACCGGGCGAGGATATCCGGCATACGAACCGCTTGCGCCTGGGCCGTGAGCGTGCGGGACGACGCTGGCGTCGCCTGGCGTGCCGGGTGTCACCCGACTTGGACCTCTTGGCGGAGCCCGGACGCCGCGCCCGAAGGGCCGCCAGCTCGACGGCGAGTCCTAGGTGGAGGGCCGGCTGGTCGCGGAGTTGGGCGTCAGCCGTCCCCGGGTTGCCAGGCGGGCGGCCGAACCTCCCCAGCATCGACTCTGATCGCCCCGCCGTCCTCGGGCTGCGTCAGGCATGATCCGATGATCTGGTCGCCCTCGCGCGCCACGACGTGCCCTTGTCCATCGAGGACTTCGAGCTGTGGACTGAACCGAGCCGTGTAACCAACCGGCCACAGCAGGTCAATGCGGCCGGCTTCTGTGTTGTCGATCGCCCACGTCACTCGGGCGTCGGAGGCGGATCCGTGCAAGATGGCGTCGCGGCCGACGCCGATCGCGCAACCTCCCCGCCACTCAGGATTGGACGGTAGCGACGTCGCGCCGAACAGTGCGCAACCCGCCAGGTACGACGCTGCGAGCGTCAGGCACGCCGTTCGGACCCATCGGTGCTTGCCCACCCCTTCAGGATCGTTGGCGATCACCGGCCACGCAAGCCCAGCGGCCCCCGCACGCTCTTGGTCTATCTCTAGCCATGGTTCGCGCAACTCGCTTGGCGTTCTGTGACTCGCGGCGCGGGACCGTCAGTACCCGGCGTCGGGGTCGACGACGTTGCGGAGCGGTTCGCCGGCGGCGAAGCCGCGGAGGTTGTCACAGAAGAGCTCGATGCTCCTGTCGAGGACGCGCGCGCTTGACCAGGCCGTGTGCGGCGTCACGATCACGTTCGGGAGGTCGTAGAAGAGCGACGAGGCGGGCAACGGTTCCTCGCTGAACGTGTCGAGGGCGGCGCCGCCGATCCGGCCCTCCTGACGGGCCCGCAAGAGCGCGCGGTCGTCCACGAGCCGGCCCCGGGCCACGTTGATGAGCCACGCGTCCGGCCGCATCGCCCCGAGGGCGGCGGCGTCGATCATCCCGTCTGTCTCCGGCGTCAGCGGTGCCGCGAGGACAACGATGTCCGATGCGCCGAGCAGTTCGTGCAGGCCGTCCGGCCCCACGATCCGCTCCGGCGCCGGCGGGTGTCATCCACGCCCAGCAACCAAATGGTCAATGGGGTCCGGGCAGCTACGGTTCAGCCGCCGGTGTCGCCGGTCTTGTCCTTGGTCTGGCCCGGAGCGTTCTCGCGGCCGTGCCCGTTGCCCGGCTTGCCGTCGAGTTTCCAGGACTTCCAGCCCGGGTGGCGCTCGCCGACGACCTTCGGCCCGCCCGCCCACGGCGGCTTGCCTTCGACGCGCAGCGCTTTGCCGTTCACGGTTTCGACGTCAAGGTCGGTCTGGCCCTTGTGGTACGTGCCTGTGACCTCGACGCTGTCCCCGACGAATTTGGCGAGGGGGTTCTTGTCGCCCCAGAACCACTTTGGCCCGGCCGACAGCTCCCAGGCGACACCGTCGACTGTCATGGCGAAGGTCGGGCGACCCTTCTCGTCCGTCGTCTGCTCGACCTTGCCGGTGAGGGTGCGGGCGATCTCCGGACCCTTTGGGGCGTTCTCCTGCTTTGTCTGGCTGGGCGGCTCGGGCTTCGCCGACGGGTCCGCGCCGAAGGCAGGAACGGCCATCGCCAAGAGCGCGGCAAGACCGCCAACGATAACGAGCGAACGGCGGTTGGCGGAAATCTTGGTCACGACCGGAGTGTCGTAACACCACCTTGCAAAGTCAATGTCAAGTCGAATGTGCCGCGAGTCTACGGTGCTCGGTTGCACCGGAGAAACCTCGAGCGTCGTGCTGCCGCTCCGCGTGATTGCTGCCCCAAGGAGGCTCGGCGACGATCCAATGAGGTCGCTGTGCCATCGCCTGGCGTGCTGTCACTCGGGAACACGACCGTCAGTACCCCGCGCTCGGGTCGACGACGTTGCGGAGCGGTTCGCCGGCGGCGAAGCGCCGGAGGTTGTCGCAGAAAAGCTCGATGCTCCGGTCCAGGACGCGGGCGCTGGACCAGGCCGTGTGCGGCGTGACGATCACGTTCGGGAGGTCGTAGAAGGGCGAAGTGGCGGGCAACGGTTCCTCGCTGAACGTGTCCAGAGCCGCCCCGCCGATCCGGCCCTCCTCGAGCACCCGCAGGAGCGCGCGGTCGTCCACGAGCCGGCCCCGGGCCACATTGATGAGCCACGCGTCCGGCCGCATGGCCCCGAGGGCGGCGGCGTCGATCATCCCGTCTGTCTCGGGCGTCAGCGGTGCGGCGAGCACCACGATGTCCGATCCGGCGAGCAGCGCATGCAGGCCGTCCGGCCCCACGATCCTTTCCGGCGCGGGCTGGAACGGAAAGGCATCCTCCTGCGCCGCGGGTGCCGGATCCGCCGGCCCGTCCAGGTTCCGTCGGAGGGCGATAACGCGCGCCCCGAACGCCCCGGCGAGCGACGCGACAGCTCGCCCGATGGAGCCGTAGCCCACGACGCCGACGGTCAGCTCCCGGAGCTCGACGCCCTGGAGCGGCTGCCACGTCCGTTCGCGCTGGAGCTCGAGGAGCTGCGGCAGCCGGCGGCTGACGGCGAGAATGATCATGAGGACGTGCTCTGCGATCGGCCGCGTGAACACACCACGCGCGTTCGTGACGACGATGCCGCGCTCGCGGGCGGCCGGCGTGAGGGCGCGCTCGACGCCGGACGTCGCGGAATGGACCCACGTCAGGCGCGGTGCGCGGGCCAGCAGCCGGTCGAACGCCTCCGAGCTCAGCCAGCCGCGAAGGAGCGCCTCGACATCCTCCACCGGGCCGTCGGCGAGGCCCTCAACGGACAGATTGACGATACGGGCGCCCGGTGCGGCGGCGCGGATCGCCTCCAGGTCCTGCGCGCGGATGCGGGCAGAGAGGATCGGGCTGACGGCCACAGCCGCCGGGACGCCGCCCGGCCCGCTGCCCGGACCCGGCGCGGCGGTACCCGTCGATGGCGTTGAGCTCATCCGCCTGCTCCGACCGGCATGTCGTCGAGCACGCGGGCGACCCAGGACGCGGGATCCTCGATCTCGGCGGCGGTGGGCAGCGTGGCCGGGGACGCCCAGATGCGATCGAGAGCCGCCCGTCCGCGAGCCTCCGCGACGGCCCGGACGAACCGCTCGCCGCGCTTGTACTGCTCCAGCTTGAGGTCCATGCCGGTCAGTCGGAGGACCGCGCGCTCGAATCCCGTCCGATGCTCGCGCCGCTCGTGGAACCGGGCGGAGATCGTTTCGACGCCGGGCACGAGGCCCTTCCCGACCTCGTCCATCACATAGTCGCTGAATCCCTCGAGCAGGCTCATCACCGCCTGGATCTCGCGGAAGAGAGCGCGCTGCTCGTCGGTCATCAGGCGCTCCATCCAGTGCTCGCCAGATGCCTCGACGCGGAGCGCTCGACCGAGGGCGCGGAGCGCGTCATGGCCGAGCGAAGCGGCGGACCCGCTGACCATCGACAGCTGCCGTTCCAGGCGCTCGGCGAGGTACGGTCGGAGCCAGGGATGACATTCGAACTCGAAGGCGTGCGTCGTCTCATGGAGCGCGATCCACGTCCGGAACGGCCCGATCGGCACGTCGAGGGAGCGCGCGGTGGCCCGGATGTTCTCCTCGACGAAGAGGAGCCGCCCGTCTTCGGCCTCCGCCGACAGGAGCGCGAGATCGTACTGGCCCAGGACGCGCGTTCCCATGAACCCGAGGAGGAACCCGAGCTGGCGGGTCGTCACCCAGCGGTTGACGATCACCATGGCTGCCGAGGCGAGTCCCCCGCCGGGCGGGACGACCTGCGCGAGGAGGTCGCCCTCGATGCGCGAGATCAGCGACCGGAACGTCGCAACGTTGGCCCGCACCCAGCCGGCCCGATCCACGACGGACGCACGCTCCACGACCCCCGGCAGCGGCGTGCCGAGCGCGGCGGCGAGCCGCGGGACCACCACCGCCATCGCGTCGCGATAGGCGGCGTCGGCGGCGCGCAGCTCCAGTGGGCTGAGGCGACCCGGAGCGGCGGACGCC
>JBKJVO010000027.1:0-2987 GCA_046717305.1 Candidatus Limnocylindrales bacterium | reverse complement strand
ATTCTGGGATGTGCTAACATGGCGCCTCGCCGACGGCCGGTGAGCCTTGCGAACCGGCCGGATGGATCCGCGCCGAGGTGGCGAAATTGGCAGACGCGCTAGCTTCAGGAGCTAGTGCCCGCAAGGGCATATGGGTTCAAGTCCCTTCCTCGGTACCACCCACCTCGGCCCGTCACAGGATCGATTGAAGGCTCGGCAACACACCTGATGCCCAGGTGGCGGAATTGGTATACGCGTACGTTTGAGGGGCGTATGAGGCAACTCATCCGGGTTCAAGTCCCGGCCTGGGCACCACCTCCCTTCCACATGACCCGCTCCGCGTCGAGCCTTGCCCTGACGCGTCCGCTACGCTGTTCGTCGGGCGGTTAGCTCAGCTGGTCAGAGCGCCTCGTTTACACCGAGGAAGTCACTGGTTCGAGTCCAGTACCGCCCACCATCCGTGACGATCCGTGCCCTCGCGCGTCTTCGAACTGAACAGCCCTGCACCAGCGTGGTCCCTGAAAGCCGCCCTGCTAGACTGGCCCGGCGCGGCGAGATCGCCTCGGCGAGTCGCCGGATCGCCACCTTTGCCTCTTGGGAGTACGCCGAATGGAATTTCTCATCCCCCTCGTGATCCTGATCGTCGTCGCGCTGTTCGTCGTCGGGATCTACAACGGTCTCGTCGGGCGGCGGAACCGGGTGGACGAGGCCCTCGCGCAGATCGAGGTCCAGCTGAAGCGACGCCATGACCTCATCCCGAACCTCGTGAACGCCGTCAAGGGCTACATGGGCTTCGAGCAGAAGGTCCTGACGGCCGTCACCGAGGCGCGCGCCAATGCCGTCTCAGCGGGCGCCCAGGGCGTTGCCGCCCAGGCCCAGGCCGAGAACATGCTGACCTCGACGCTCCGGTCCCTGTTCGCGGTCGTCGAGAACTATCCGGACCTCAAGGCCAACCAGAACGTCCTGGACCTCCAGGAGCAGCTGACCACGACGGAGAATCAGATCTCGTTCAGCCGGCAGCACTACAACGCGACGGTCCTGGATTACAACAACGGCATCCAGACCTTCCCGAACCTGGTCTTCGCCGGGATGTTCGGCTTCGCGAAGCGCGACTTCTTCGATGCCGAGCCCGAGGCCGCGAACGTCCCGAACGTGGACCTGAGCCTCAGCTGATCGCGGGGACCGAGCCCCACCGCGGCCCGACATCCGAGGATCCAGCATGGCCGCCACGTTCTACGCGCAGCAATCCGCCAACCGGCGGAACTCCGTGTTCCTCGCGCTCATCGTGGTGGTGCTGCTTGCGGCACTCGGGTTTGCGATCGGCTATGCGCTGACCGGCGACCCGGTCGGCGCCGTCGGCACCACGGTCGGCGCCGTCATCATCGGCTTCCTCATCTCGATCGGGAGCTACTTCGCCGGCGACAAGCTCGTCCTCGCCGCGTCGGGGGCGAAGGCCGTGGACGAAACGTCGGCACCCCAGCTCCTCAACGTCGTCCGCGAGATGACCATCGCGGCGAACGTGCCGATGCCCAGGGTCTATCTCATAGACGACAGCGCTCCGAACGCGTTCGCGACCGGCCGAGACCCGAAGCACGCCTCGGTGGCGATCACGACCGGTCTCCTCCAGAAGCTTGACCGGGAGGAACTTCAGGGCGTCATCGGCCACGAGCTGGCGCACGTCCGGAACCTCGACATCCGGTTCTCGCTGCTCGTGGGCGTCATGGTCGGCTCGATCGCGCTGCTCTCCGACTTCTTCCTCCGCTTCACGTTCTGGGGTGGGGGAGGGCGCCGCTCGCGCGATCGCGACTCGGGCGGCGGCGGGCTCCAGGCCATCCTGTTCGTGGTAGCGATCCTTCTCGCGGTCGTCGCCCCGATTGCGGCACGGCTCGTCCAGCTCGCCGTGAACCGGCAACGCGAGTACCTCGCCGACGCGTCGTCCGTGGAGCTGACCCGGAACCCCGCCGGCCTGGAGCGCGCCCTTGCGAAGATCGCCACGGACAAGGAGGTCCTGGAGGTCGCGAACCGCGCGACCCAGCACCTCTTCTTCACGAACCCGATCAAGAAGTTCGAGGATCGCTCGAACTCGATGTTCGCGACCCACCCGGCGATCGTCGACCGGATCAACCGCCTCCGCGAGCTCACCGGCGAGCGGCCGCTGGACCCCGGCGACGTGGCGGCGCTCAGCGGCCTCACCTGAGGCTGCGGCGGCCGGCGCGGGCGGCGCGCCCGTCGGGACGTGGCTTCGGCGTTGTCAGATTCCCACCCACGGACGACTCGGCGCGCGCCGACGGCGCCGGCAGCGTTTCGGCCGGTACGGCCACGCGTGACTCGGTGCGATCCGTGCGGGGATCGGCGCGCCGGTCGCGTTTCCCGCTTCATCAGGCTGCGGCGCGGACTCAACATTGCGCCGAGCCGACCGCCCATGTCGATCTGGTGGAATCACCCGGCGGTCGACGGTGGTCTGGGAGTCCCGCTGGGTTTGCCGCCCCCGGTTTGCCGCCCCCGAAAGGCCCGTGCTAACCTTCGGCACGCCGTCGGGCCGATGTGCCCGCAAGGGTCCACCGGGCCGAGATAGCTCAGTTGGTAGAGCACGCGACTGAAAATCGCGGTGTCGCCAGTTCGATCCTGGCTCTCGGCACCATCACCGGTGTGCGCAGCAGCACCGAGCGGAAGTGGCTCAGTTGGTAGAGCATCACCTTGCCAAGGTGAGGGTCGCGGGTTCGAGTCCCGTCTTCCGCTCCATTTCTTTGCCCGCGATCCCGCGGTGATCCGCCTGGACCGTCCGACCGGCTGCCCCTTCGTCTAGTGGTAGGACAGCGGACTTTGGATCCGTTGGGCGAGGTTCGAATCCTCGAGGGGCAACCACCTCCGCACCGGCCGCTCAAAAGACCGGCCTATCACACAATCCCCGGGACGCGCTACCGACGCGACGTCGAGAATAGGCTTAACACGCAGGTCTGCAAAACCACTAATCAGCCGTACGAAACCGCTCGTCGCCTCCACCTATA
>JBKJVO010000026.1:0-3443 GCA_046717305.1 Candidatus Limnocylindrales bacterium | reverse complement strand
GGCATCGACGGGCTGATGCCGTCCAGGGCGCCCTTCGGGATCCGGCCCTGATTCTTGATGCCCGTAGCCGCATCACTGATCCCGCCGTTCGCATCAGCAACGGAGGTGGCTTGGGCTTCGGCGTCTCCTTCGGCATCGGCGCGTTCGACGGACTTGATCCGCTCCCACTGGCGGAGGACGTCAGATGCCGTCTCCGCTACCGCGTCGCCGAAGACGTGGGGGTGCCGCCGGACGATCTTCCGGGCGATCGATGCCTGGACGTCGGCAAGGTCGAAGACGCCCGCCTCGGCGGCCAGCTGCGCGTGCAGGATGACCTGCAGGAGGAGATCGCCGAGCTCCTCGGCGAGCGCCGGCGTCGCGCCGAGCGCGAGCGCGTCGTAGACCTCGTAGGTCTCCTCGAGGAGGTGTTTGCGGAGCGATTCGTGGGTCTGCTCGCGGTCCCACGGACAACCGTCCGGCCGCCGCAGGCGGGCGGCGATGTAGGGCATGGACCACGGGCCGGCGGCGGCCAGCTCCGGCGGGACGGGCGGGAGGTAGAGCGGCGCGCCGAGGTCCGCGATCGTCAGCGCGCCGACCGAGGCGTCATCGCCGCCCAACCGCCCGACGAGATGTCCGGCCGGGTAGAGGCGGGCGAGGACGGCGAGCGGATCGCGACCGTCCGGGCCGTGGCGCCCCGGGAGCGGGTCCGCGGGGCCGTCTACGCCGGGCACGGCTTCGTGTGCGTCCGGGTCGCGATCCTCGATCAGGTCCGCGAGCGGCACCACGAGAACCGGTCGGGATGCCTCGATCGGGGTCGCCACGAGGCGCTCCGCGGCAACAACCTGCAGGCCGGCCGCGAGGTCAAGGCCCCAGCGGCGGCGCGCCTCCCCGACGAGCCGGTCCAGCACGCCGTGGCTCCGGGCTAGCCGTTGGCCGTGGCCGACGAACCGCTCCGCGTGATGTCCGCCGCGTCCTTCTTCGTCGTATACCAGGTCGAGAAGCCGCTGCTCTTGAAGATGGCGATCTGCTCCTTCGTCGCGTCCCGCCGTTCTTCGCCGACCACCTTGAAGAGGTAGACCCCTTCGCCGGACACTTCGAGGCTCGTCGCCACCTGGCCCACCGCGGTCTCAAAGATCGGCGTCTCCTTGGTGGGATCCAGCTGCCCCCTGGCGACCCAGCCGATGTCCCCGCCATCCTTCGCCTCGCTGCCCTCGCTCTGGTCGCGCGCGAGCTGGGCAAAGTCGGTGCCGGAGACGGCTTGGGCGCGAACCAGCTCCAGCCAGGCCTTCTCGCCGTCGCCATATCGGTGCATGAACTGGACGACATGCCATCCGAACGAACTCTTGAACGGCGCGATCAGGTCGCCGGGCTTCAGGCCGTCCTTGAAGATCGCCTCGGCGAAGGCGCTGTCGATCGCGCTCGTCGGGTCGAAGTACGGGAGCTTGCCGCCGGTGGCCTTCGCCGATCCCTCGTCCGACGTCGCCCGCGCCATCGCGTCGAACTTCGTCGGGTCCTTCTTGAGTTCCTCGTACGCGGCCTTTGCCTCGGCCTCCGCGGCGGCCCACGCCGGATCCGTCTCCACGAGGTCCTTGGCGCCGGGCGGGTCGTCCCTGGGCGAGAAGAGGATGTGGCGGACCTTGACGCCGTCCGGCACCGGCGTGCCCTCGGGCAGGAAGATCTGCAGGACGTGGCGCTGGAGCGACGGCGCCGAGAGATCGGCGACGATCTTGTCGCTGAGCTTCGTGCGGACGACATCGCCACGGACCGCCTCGCGGTAGTCCGCCATCTCGATGCTCGCATCCTCGATGCGACCGTTGAACGTGGCGTCCACGGTCATCGCGGCGACCTCGGTCACCCGCCCGATCCGGAAGATTCCGTCATCCCCGGCCACGACGTCGGTCGGCTGGTCCAGCGGGAGCGCGAAGATCGCCGTCATGAACGGCTCGTCGTAGCCGCTCTTGAGCGGGAGCCAGCCAAGGTCCCCGTACTGGGCCGCGGATGTCGCGCTGGAGGCCGACTTCGCGACGTCTTCCCAGGATTTGCCGCCCTTGAGGTCCGCCAGCGCCTTCTGGGCCTTTGTCTTCGCGGCGGCCTTCTCGGCGTCGCCCGGTTCACCGGTCTCGGCATTGTTCTCCAGCGCGATCTCAATGACCCAGGCGCGGCGCTCCTCGTCGTTCGTCGCCTCGTCCAGCAGCTGGGCATCCACGTCCGCGTCGGTGACGGCCACGCCCTCCTCGACGGCCAGCCGCGCCTGCAGCGTGACATCGATGAGCCGCTCCAGGCTGAGGGCTGGGAGGCTGTTTCTGCGCTGTTCCAGGAACTGGATCTGGCTGGCGGCCGTGGCCTCGGACATCCGTCCGGCCGTCCGGAGCGTCTGGATCCGGCTCTCTGTGTAGTCGATCCGGAAGTTCTCGATCGCGTAGCGGGTCCGGAGCTGGTCCTTCGTGATCGTGGTGCCGTCCACGCTCGCGGCGAAGCCGAAGTGGTCGTCATACCACGACCAGCCGGCATAGCCGACGAGCAGGAGGATGGAGACGGCGATCGCGATCACGAATCCCAGGTTCATCAGGAACGTGCGTCTGTCGCCGGAGTTCCAGCCGGAGCGGCCGGGGCCGCGGACGACGGGCTTGGCGCGGAGGGTCATTCGGTACGGTTCCCTGCAGGTGGCTGGGCACGCGGGCCAACGCCGGCGCGCGGACGGGGTCGGTATCGTACCGCAACGCCCAGACGGCCCAGCCGGACGGCGGTGACGGGGCTTGGCGGTCCCGCTTCAGCGATCCGAGGCGAAGCGCTCCAGAAGCGCGAGGTACGCCTCCGCGTCACGCTCCCAGGCCATCGAGGCGACGAGGTCTGCGGCCGCGGCGACCGCAGCGTCGCGGCCGGTGGGATCGTCCACGAGCCGGAGGATCTTCGCCGCGAGATCGTCTCCGTTGCCCGGAACGTACAGCGCGATCGTGCCGGCCCTGAACGTCAGCTCGACGAGCGGCAGGCGAGATGCGATGGCCGGCCGACGCATCGCCGCGTACTCGAGGATCTTCGTCGACAGGCTTGCGTCCGTGAACGGGTCGCGACGCGTCGGGGCGAGGCCCGCATCGGCGCGGGCGATCGCGGCCGGGACATCCTCGATCGGGATCCGGCCGTGGAAGGTGACGTGATCGGCAATGTCCAGCTCCTTGGCCAGCGCCTCGAGGGACGGCCGTGAGTCGCCGCGGCCGTAGAGGTCGAGGTGGACGGGCAGGTCCGGGCGGAAGGCCGCGAGGCGTGCCACCGCGCGGATGGCGACATCGAGCTCGTAGGTCGGGGTGAGCGCGCCCGCATAGACGAGGCGGAGCGTGCCGTCGGCCATGAACGGGCGGGCGGGGTGCGCCGAGGGGTCGAAGCGCGCGAGCGTCGGCGTGTTCCGGACGACGCTCACGTGCTCCGGGGCCACCCCGAACGCCAGGAGGCGGTCGCGGAGCGCGTCG
>JBKJVO010000025.1:0-12377 GCA_046717305.1 Candidatus Limnocylindrales bacterium | reverse complement strand
GGGTGCGGGTGCGGCAGGAGCGCCGCTACGTGGCGCAGGCGGTCGAGGGAGCGCCGGCATGACGGCGGCATCGATGCCTGTGTACGCATCAAGGTCGGCGTGGCTGGCCAGTCCCGTCACCCGCGTCGCTCTCGGGTTCGCCGTTCTGTCGCTGCTCAGCGGGGCGTTCGATGCGCCCGACCTCTTCTCCCGTGGCGGGATCGCGGCGACGCTCCGCTTTGCCGCGCCTATCCTCCTCGCCGGCCTCGGCGCGCTGTGGGCCGAGCGGTCCGGCGTCATCAACATCGGCCTCGAGGGGATGATGATCGCCGGCACCTGGTTCGGGGCCTGGGCCGCCTGGCAGTGGGGCGTCGGGGCGGGGCTGATCGCCGGGATCGTGGCCGGGACGGCGTTCGGGCTCGTCCACGCGCTGCTGTCGGTGACGTTCGGAGTCGACCAGGCGATCTCCGGGCTGTCACTTAACCTCCTGGCGGCCGGCCGGACCCGATTGCTCTCGTCGATCGCCTTCGCGGGCGCGCCCGGAGGCTCGATCACGACCTCGCCGCCTGTACCGGATTTCCCGACGTTCAGCCTGCCCGGGATCGACGTCCTCCTCGCGCCGGCCGAGCGGGCCGGCATCCCGATCCTCAGCGACGCGGCGGCCGTCGTCCTCGGCATGGTCACAGACGTCTCCGTCCTGACGATCGGCGTCGTCGCGCTCGTGCCGCTCACGTGGTGGGTGCTGTGGCGGACGCGCCTGGGGCTCCGGATCCGCGCGGTGGGGGAGCATCCCGAGGCGGCCGACAGCCTGGGCGTCCGGCCGTCGCGGTACCGCTATCTCGCGCTCGGGGTGTCGGGCGGGCTCGCCGGCCTCGGCGGCGTCTACCTCGTGACCGTCGCATCGAGCCTGTATCGCGAGGGCCAGACCGCCGGCCGCGGCTTCATCGGCCTCGCGACCGTGATCTTCGGCAACTGGAACCCGTGGTCGGTCACCCTCGGCTCGCTCGTCTTCGGCTTCACCGATGCCCTCCGCACGCGCCAGGAACTCACCGTCGGGGTGCTGCTCGCGGGGCTGGGGGTGCTGTGTGCCGCGATCGCGCTGCGGCGCGGGCTCGCCCGCGACTGGCGGGGCGCGTTGTTCTTCGGTATCCCTGCTACTGCGATGCTCGCGTGGTTCTGGCTTGCCCGGGTCGTGCCGTCCGAATTCGTGAGCTTCGCGCCGCACCTGACGACACTGCTGGTGCTTGCCTTCGCGCGACAGCGGCTCCGCCCGCCGGCGGGGCTGGGAGTGCCGTTCCGAAGAGATGACGCGGGTAGATGACGCCCAGCGCATCTTGAATCCGGACGGGCGGCTATTGACAATCTCGTCGCCTTAGTCGAGTGTATTAGGCACTCGTACAAGCCACCACAGCAAGAGCCGGTTCCCGGCAAGGAGGACGCATGGCCACCATCACGATCCGCAACGGCGTGGACGTCGATCGTCTCGTGGCGACGATCGGCGCCGTCCAGGGCGACCCGAACGTTGCCAAGCTCACGTTCCGGGCGCGGAGCAACTGGGAGACGGGCGGCCGCAACCGCGGCGAGATCCGCGAGTTCGAGCACGCCGGTGCCACCAGCGCCGAGCGCCCGGAGGCATTCGAGCTGATCGGTGACGAACCGCCGGTCCTGCTCGGCACGAACGCCGGCCCGAACGCGGTGGAGCTCGTGCTCCAGGCCCTCGCCTTCTGCTACGCGGTCGGCTTCGCCTACAACGCGGCAGCCCGCGGGATCGACATCGAGGAGCTGCGCTACGAGGTCGAGGGCGACCTCGACCTGCACCGCTTCCTCGGCCTGGGCGGGCCACGCGCGGGGTTCTCGACGATCCGCGCCAGGAGCTGGGTCCGCTCGCCCAACGCGACGGCGGCGCAGCTCGAGGAACTCTGCCAGTACGTCCAGGACACGTCGCCCGTCCGCGACATCCTGGCCAGCCCGGTCCCGGTCGAGACCGACCTCATCGTGCTCGATTGATTCGCTCCGGGGGTGCCCCAGCGGTTGCGGACACCCCCCCCTCTCCGGCGAGGGTTCGCTGCCAGGCTGCGCGCCGTCCGGTCTACGCCTCGAAGCGGCGGAAGATCGCGACGGCGTTCTGGCCGCCGAAGCCGAAGCCGTTGATCATCGCGGTGTCCACGTGGACCTTCCGTTTCACGTTCGGGGTGTAGTCGAGGACGCACTCGGGGTCCGGCTCGCGATAGTTGATCGTCGGCGGAATCCAGCCGTCCTGGATCGCGCCGACCGCCGCGATCGCGGCGATCGCGCCGGCGGCGCCGAGCAGGTGGCCCACCATCGACTTCGGCGACGAGATCGGGAGCGTGGCAGCGCGCTCGCCGAATGCCCGCTTGATCGCCTTCGTCTCGGTCGCGTCGTTGAGCGGGGTGGAGGTGCCGTGGGCGACGAGGTAGTCGATGTCCGTCGGCCCGATGCCGGCGTTGCGCATCGCGCCCGCCATGGCCATCGCGGCCCCCCGGCCGGTGGGCTCGGGCGCGGAGATGTGGTACGCGTCCGCGGTGAGCGCGGCGCCGATGATCTCGGCGAGGATTGGCGCGCCTCGCGCGAGGGCGTGCTCGGCGGACTCGATCACGAAGACGCCCGCACCCTCGCCAAAGACGAACCCGTCCCGGGTCCGGTCGAACGGACGCGAGGCACCCTCAGGGTCGTCGTTCCGCTTCGAGAGCGCGCCCATGTTCCCGAGGGCCGCGAACGCCATCGGCAGCAAGGGCGCCTCCGACCCGCCCGCGATGACGACGTCGCACTCGCCGGTGGCAATCAGCCGGAGCGCGTCCTGGAAGGCGATGACGCCCGACGCACACGCGGCGACCTGCGTGATGACCGGACCCGTGAGCCCGTACTTCATCGAGACCAGGGCGGCGGCCATGCTCCCGGACAAGGCCGGGATCGCGAACGGACTCACCTGGCCCGGGCCTTTGTCCGAAAGCGTCTTCGCGCCGTCGATGACCTGCTCCATGCCGCCGCCACCGGTGTTGATGACCACGGCGACGCGGTCCCGCCGCTCCGGCGTCCAGGTTGAGAAGTCGATCCCCGCACGTTCGATGGCCTCCGTCGCGGCGGCGACGCCGAAATGGATGAACCGGCTCATCCGGCGGGCCATCTTCCGATCCATCGTGAGCGTCGGGACGAAACCCTTCACCTCGGCCGCGATCTTCACGTCGTGGCCGGCCGTGTCGAAACTCGTGA
Source organism: Candidatus Limnocylindrales bacterium (assembly GCA_046717305.1). GTDB lineage: Bacteria > Chloroflexota > Limnocylindria > Limnocylindrales > CSP1-4 > UBA5189. The sequence goes on along the minus strand of JBKJVO010000025.1, from coordinate 9,167 downwards.
TCGGGCCGCCGCCGGGCCTCCCGGCGAGGAGGTTCGCCCAGAAGGTCTCGGCGTCGTTCCCGATCGGCGTGATCGCGCCCATCGCGGTTACCACGGCTCGGCGGGCGGGATCCTGGCTAGGCACGCGGGTCACCTCGGCGGTCGCTCATCGGGGCGGATTGTACGCGGCGGCGATGCGGCGCCACGGCGTCGAGGCCCTCAGCCATGTGGCGGCGTCGCGACCAGCCCGGCCCGGCGCAGATCACATCGATGCCGTATGCACCTCGCAGGAATACGCCAGCCGGCTGGATCGCACGATCGTCTCCGAACGCTCGCCGGTTGAGCCGCAGATGATCCAACGGTAACAGCGCGATATGTGTCTCGTGCTTGAATAGATCGCCATGTACACGCACGATCGTCATCGACCCGAGGCCCGGCGCATGCTGGGAAATGTCCTCCGCAGGGCGCGGTATTCCCGCGGAATGACCCAGACGACCTTGGAGGATTGGTCCGGCGTGGACCAGACGGTGATCTCTCGACTCGAGCTCGGGCGTCCAATCGGTCTTCGCCTTGGAACCCTGCTGAGACTGTTCGACGCCCTCGGAGTGATCGGGCTGGAGCCCAGGTACAAGGCCTGGCATCCATGGTCCACGGAGGAACCGCCCCAGGATTCGCCCAGATGCCGCCGACGTGCATACGGGACGGACGGGATACTTCCCGACCCCGGCCCAACCGTGGCGGATCAGTCGCCGTCGTAGCGTTTGAAGATGATCGCGCCATTGTGGCCGCCCAGGCCGATGTTGTTCGAGAGCGCGTAGCGCACCGGCATCCGGACGGTCTCGCCCACGACCCACAGGTCGCACTCGGGATCCGGGTCGCGGTAGTTGAGCGTCCCGGGGATGGTCTGTTCGGCCACGGACATGACGGTCGCGAAGGCCTCGAAGGCCCCGGCAGCGCCCATCATGTGGCCGGTCATCGACTTGGTGGCGCTGATCGCGAGCGACCGGCGGGCGCCCGCCGAACGATCTCCGAAGACCGTCCAGATCGCCTCGGCCTCGCGGGCGTCGCCAACCGGCGTCGAGGTGCCGTGCGGGTTGATCAGGTCCACCTCGTCGGCGGGCACACCGCGCCGGTCCAGGGCCATCTTCATCGCCCGCGACGACCCCGTGCCGTGCTCGATCGGCTGGATCATGTCCCAGCCGTCGGCAGCGGAGCCGTAGCCCACCACCTCGGCGTAGATCCTGGCTCCGCGCGCCTTCGCGAGCTCCAGGTCCTCGAGGAAGAGCCCGCCGGCACCCTCGCCCAGGACGAACCCGTTGCGCGTCGCGTCGAACGGGCGCGAGACGGTCTGGAGCGGCTCCCCCGGCCGCGGCGATCCGAGCCCGCGCATGTTGCCGAAGCCAGCGTGCGCGACCTCGATGAGCGGCGCCTCCGTGGACCCTCTGATGACCGCGATGCAGTCACCTCGTCGGATCGCCTCGGCCGCCTCCGCCACGTTGTGCGTTCCCGTGGCGCATGCCGACACGATCGAGATGTTGTGCCCGATGGCCCCGGTCTCGATCGCGATCATCCCCGACGTCGAATCGACGAGGGAGTTCGCGATGAACGTCGGCGGAACCCGGTTGGGGCCCTTGTCCTTGAGCGTCTGGTAGCTCTGGATCATGAGCAGCTGTCCGCCGGCGCCGGAGCCGTACACGACCCCGACCTCGGTCCGGTTGTCATCGCTGATCTCGAACCCGGAATCAGCAAGCGCCTGCTTCGCGGCGGCGACCCCGAAGTGCATCTCGGTCTCGCTTCGGCGGACCGCCTTCGCGTCCATCCAGGCGGTAGCCTCGAAGTCACGGACTTCGCCCGCCGCGTGGTGCTCGTAGCCAGAGGCGTCGAACTTGGTGATCTCGCCGAGGCCGGACACACCGTTCACGAGGCTGGACCACGCGCTGGCGACGTCGTTGCCAACCGGGCTGATGACGCCGAGGCCGGTCACGGCGACACGGCGGTTGTAGTCGGGTTTGCGCACGGGATCGGGCTCCTTCAAAAGGTTGGGGGTCAGGCGTCGCCCGGGGACGGGGCCGCGGGAGGGGCGGTGAATGGCACGGTGATTCGATCTGGCGCGGACGGGTCGTCCACTGCGAGAACGGTCGCATCGACCGCGATTCGTTTCGTGAGGCCGGTCAGAACTCGGCCGGGGCCGACTTCGATGAACGTGTCCACACCGGCGGCGACCATCGATTCGACGGCACGGACCCAGTCCACGCCGGTGGTGAGGTGCTCCACGAGCTCCGCTCGGCAGGCGTCGCCAGTCGTCAGGGGCCGCGCGTCGGCGTTGGCGAGCAGTGTCGTCGTCGGGTCCGCGAAGGCGACGGCCTCGAGCACCGGGTGCATCCTCGCGGCGGCGTCCGCCATGAGTGGCGAGTGCGCGGCGACGCTGACCGGGAGGACGATCGCCCGCTTCGCGCCAAGCGACTTCGCGATCTCCGCGCCCGCCTCGATCGCGGGCCGCTCGCCCGAGACCACGACCTGGCCTGGCGCGTTGCGGTTCGCCACGCCGAACATGCCGAACGCCCCCGCCCGTGCGACGAGTTCCGGGAGTGCGGCATCGTCCAGCCCGATGATCGCGGCCATCGCGCCGTCGCGGCCCTGGCCCGACGCCTGCATTCGCCGGCCGCGCTCTCGGACGAGCCGGACGCCGTCGGCGAGCGAGAGCACGCCCGCCGCGACCATGGCCGAGTACTGGCCCATGGAGTGCCCGGCCGCGAACCGCGGCTCCGGGGCCGGGATCCCCGCCGCCAGCCACCGCTCGCGGAGCGCGGCAAGGTACGCGATCGAGGTCGCGAGGAGTGCCGGCTGGGCGTTCTCCGTCCGGTTGAGGATGTCCTCGGGCCCGCTCCAGGCGAGTTCGCTGATCGGCTCGCCGAGCGCCGCGTCTGCCTCGGCGAAGACCCCCGCCGCGGCCGGTGATTGGGCGGCGAGCGACTGGCCCATGCCGACGGACTGGGATCCCTGTCCGGGGAAGATGAAGGCGACGCTGCTCATGGGCTCCTGATGGCAAGGTGCTAGCTGGACACGGCGGGGAGGCGCCCCGACGACGATGCGCGAATAGTGCGCCGTGGACGGGCAGTCGAGCGTGGAACCCGTGCGTTGCTGCACACGATCTGCCAGAACCGCGGTACGCTGCCGCGCGTCATGGCCCTTCTCTCCGAGCCGCGGCGCCGTCCCCGTGCCGCCACGGTCCGCTCGATCGCCCGGCAATTCGAGTCTGACCTGTCCGCGTCCGTCCTGGCCTCAGGCCAGCGCGTCGCGAACGTGCGCCAGATCTCCGAGCGCGTCGCGATGGGCCGAGCCCTCTGGCGCGAGCTTGTCGTGGGGTTCGCCTCCCAGCTCGGCGACCTGCGGCTCGGGTTCACGCAGCTTGCGGCGCTCTATGTCCTGGCGGACGGCAGCACGACGACGATCGGCGAGCTTGCCGATTCCCTCGGCCGCTCGCCGTCCGCGATGAGCCGGCTCGTGGATGGGCTCGTCCGCCGCCGACTGGTGGAGCGTCGCGAGGAGCCGGAGGATCGCCGCCAACGGTCGCTCCTCCTCACCCAGCGCGGTCATGCCCTGCTGCGGGTCGTGGACCGCGCCCGCGCGGACCAGTTCCTCACGGCGATCCGGCCGCTGCCCACGCCGGAGCGCGCGCTCGTGGCGATGGGCGTGGCCGCCCTCGCTACCCACGCGTTCTCGCGCAAGGGCCGGGTGGTCAGGGGGGATCCCGAGGCGCGCTGAACCCGCCATTTGGGTCCGCTCCGGGGACCTGACCGGTGGCGGAGGGATCAGGGCCTCTCGGCGCGGCCCCGCCGTCGGGCGAACAGGATCCCGGCCAGGACGATGGCGGCGACGAGGCCTGCGATGGCGATCGGCAGGGCATCCGGCGGCCCACTGCCGGCGGTCGGAGCCCCCGGCTCACCCGACGGGCCGGCCGAGACGGATGCGGTCGGCGAGGCGCCCGCCGTCGGGCTCGCGGCCGGCGACGCCAAAGGGGTCACCGCCGGCGTCGAGGTGGGCACGGGCGTCGGCGCCCTGGTCGGCACGGGGGTCGGGCGCGGCGTGGGTGCGTGCGTGGGTACCGGTGTCGAGGCGGCGACGACGATCACCGTGCCCCGCATCGTCTCGAAGTGGACCTCGCAGAAGTACGGGTACGTGCCGGTCGTCGGGAACGTCGTCGTGAATGTATCGCCGTCCACGAGGAATCCGGCTGTCGCGGGCCGATCCACGAACCGGTCGTCGATGGCGTCAGGCGTGCCGCTCGTGATCGTGTGCGGATCGCCGCTCGCGACCCAGGTCACCTCGTCACCGACGACGACCGTCAGGCTCGAGCCGCCGCCCGGCGCGACGAATTCGAAGTTCCGAGCCTGGACGGTATGTCCGGCGGCCTGACCGTTGGCCGCGATGCCGAGGACGGCGAGCAGGAGCCCGACGCCGGCCGCGGCCCGGCGCCATCGCACGCCGGATAGCCGGTGTGCCTCCGCTGATGCGTTCATGTGCCGCTATACGCGCAGTCGTTCCGTCTGGATCTCGGAGATCCGATTCGCACGCCCGGTCGTATCCTCGGTACCCGGACCGGTAGCGAGCCCGAACGGTCGCCCGGCCGGAGCTGTTGGAGGATCTCATGCGCTCGCGAATCCTGGCTCTGCTCGTGATCGGCCTCCTGGCCGTCACCGCACCGGCGGCCCTGGCCGCCGATCCCCCGACACCGGCGTTTGGCGGCCCCGTCAGCGGCGCCCAGGAGGTGCCGGCGGTCGCGACCGCCGCCACGGGCGAAGCGACCGTCGTCATCTCGGCGGACGACTCGACGATCTGGTACGTCGTCGAATACAGCGGCCTCTCCGGGGCGCTCGCCGCGGCCCATATCCACACGGGCGCGGCAGGCGTCAACGGCGGCGTGATCTTCCCGCTCTCCGGCTCCGCAAGCCCGATGGTCGGCACGCTGACCTCCGCCAACTTCGCCGCGAGCGGATCTGTGACCACCTTCGCCTAGGCCGTTGCCGCGCTCAAGGCCGGCACGACGTACGTCAATCTCCACACGGCGGCCAATCCCGGCGGCGAGATCCGCGGTCAGGTCGTGGCAAAGGGCAGCACCCACTTTGCGACGCTGTCGGGCACCCAGGAAGTCCCGGCGGTCACCACCTCGGCGACCGGAAGCGGCTGGCTGGTCGTGAGCACGGGCGGCGCAACGCTGACCTACTACGTGGCCTACAGCGGCCTGTCCGGGGCCGCGGCGGCCGCGCACATCCATCTTGGGAACGCGGGCGCCAACGGTGGCGTCCTGCTTCCGCTGGCGGTCGCCGCGAGCCCGTTCACCGGGACGCTGACCGCGTCGAACCTGACCCCGACCGGCTCAGTCACGGACATGGCCGGCGCGGTCGCCGCGATCGCGGCCGGCGGAACCTACTTCAACATTCACACCGCAGCCAATCCCGGCGGCGAGATCCGCGGCCAGCTGGCCCAGGCCGTCGTCCCGGCGCCGACGACCAGTCCGACGGTGCCGCCGACCTCGACGGTGGCGCCCTCTGCCGAGACGTCGAGCGGGGTTCCCGTGGCCCTGTTCCTCCTCGGCCTCGCGGTCGCGGTACTGGCGATGTCGCGGCGACAGGCCGTGGCCGGCCAACGAGCCAGCCGAGGTGGTCGATCGGACACCGACTGACCACTGACCCGAATGCCCGGGGCCCGGCCCAGGTCGGGCCCCGGACGTCAGCCGCAGAAGCGGCGGACCGCGTCGTAGAGGACGGGCAGGCCCCAGCGGAGCGCGTCGAGCGAGACCCGCTCGTCCACGCCGTGGTAGCGCTCGAGGTACGCCTCGCCCGGGTCCAGCCGGAGCGGCGAAAACCCGTACGCCGGTACCCCCAGCCGCAGGAGGTGCTTGTCGTCCGTGGCGAACGGCGCCATGACGGGGAGCGGCACGCCCTCCGGATCGTGGTCCACGATCGCTCGCACGAGCACCTGGTACAACTCGGAATCGACATTCGCTACGACCGGCGGCGCCTCGGCGACCAGCTCGATATCGCAGACGGCCGCGAGCTCGGGCCCCAGCCGCTCGATGACGTCGGCGCGCATCGCCGGCTCATCGGTTCCGGGCAGGAGCCGGCAGTCGAGCTCGAGCATCGCATCGCCCGGGATGACGTTGTATTTGACGCCCGCGTGGATCACATTCGGCGAGATCGTGTCCCGGACAAGGGCCCGGGCAGCCCGCGCGTAGACCGGCGCGCACAGCCGGTCGATTGCCGCCTCGGCCCGGCCGGCATCGCCGCTCGCCATCGCTCGGAGGAGCGTTCCGGCCTCGCCTCCGAGGGTCTCCGCGGCCGCCTCGAAGAACGTCTGCATGACCGGGGTGAGTCGCGGACGGCCCGGGACCGAGAGGCGGGCGATCGCTTCCGCGGCGAGGACGACCGCGTTGTCCGGGCGCGGCATGGAGCCATGGCCCCACGTGCCCCGGAACCTCAGCCGGTACACCGCGTAGCCCTTCTCGGCGACCTGGATCGGGTAGAGGCGGCGGCCGCCGACCTCCAGGCTCACCCCACCGGATTCGTTGATCGCGCCGGCCGCCTGGAGGTGCTCCGGGTGGTGCTCGATCAGCCAGCCGATCCCCTCGTGCCCGCCCGCCTCCTCGTCCGCGGTGACGGCCAGGAGGATGTCCCGTCGCAGACCGGGGATCGCGTCCCGGGCGGGATCCAGCCCCGCCGCGCTGGCCGACTCGGCGAGAAGCCGGACGACCTCCACCTCCATCGCCACGAGATCCTTCATGTCCACCGCGCCGCGTCCGTAGACGTAGCCGTCGGCGATGTCGGCCGCGAACGGGTCGTGCGTCCAGCGGTCGGGCGGGGCCGGCACGACGTCGAGGTGCGAGAGCAGGAGGAGCGGATCTCCGCCCGTTCCGTCGCCGCGCAGCCGCGCCACGACGGATCCGCGGCCGGGGAACGGCTCGTAGACGGTGGCCGGGACGCCGCTCGCCTCCAGCATCCCCGCGATCGCGCGGGCGGCTGCCAGCTCCGGGCCGGGCGGGTCCGGCGGGTTGACGGACGGGATCCGGATCAGCTCCCGGAGCATCATGACGAGACGGTCGTGGGCACGCGCCCAGCGCGCGTCGGACAGCTCGTCTGACGGGCGGGTGACCGTGGCGTCAGTCACGTCACGCGCCGCCGGACACGAGGTTGGCGAGGATCCCCAGGACGAACCCGGAGAGGACGATCGTGACGACCATCAGGAGCAGCCAACGCAGGTAGCGACGCTCCTCGGCGCGCCCGACGTCGGGGTCCGGGTCACGGCCGCCGGCGATGTACGGCGCCGCGAGCCCACGCGTGCGGGCGTGCTCGTTGCGTTCGGTGTCGTAGGCCTCGGGGTCCGGCGGGAGGGACGGAGCGGTCATCGGGCCGATCAGCGGGTCCGGAGCGCGCTTGCGAGCCGGCGTCCGGTGGTCACCGCACCCTCGGACGCGGACGAGACGAGCGCCGCGTACTTGGCCATGACCCCGGTGGCGTAGCGCGGGGGCGGAGCGACCCAACCTTCCCGACGTCGGGCGAGCTCCTCGTCGTCCACGAGAAGGTCCATCCGCTTCGCGTTCACATCGATCTCGATCTCGTCGCCCTCGCGGACGAGAGCGATCGGGCCGCCGAGTGCGGCCTCCGGCGCGACGTGGCCGATCATCAACCCGTGGGTCCCGCCGGAGAACCGGCCGTCGGTCAGAAGCGCCACGGCATCCCCGAGACCCTCGCCGACGAGCGCCGCAGTGACGCTGAGCATCTCCTGCATCCCCGGGCCGCCCACCGGGCCTTCGTAGCGAATGACGACGACGTCGCCCGCGACGATCCGGCGCTCGGAGACGGCCTGGAAGCAGGCCGTCTCCGAGTCGAAGACCCGAGCCGGACCACGATGGTGGAGCCGCTCATGACCGGCGAGCTTGACCACGCACCCGTCCGGAGCCAGCGAGCCGTGAAGGATCGTCAGGCCGCCGACCGGCTTGATCGGCGTCTCGATCGCCACGACGACCTTCTGCCCTTCGGTCTCGACCGCGGCCGCGGCGATCTTCGCGATCGTCCGGCCGTCGACGTTGCGCTCCGCGCCGTGGAGCAGGTCACGCTTCAGGAGCTGGCGCATGACGAGCCCGATGCCGCCGGCGTCGTACATGTCCGCCGCGGTGTAGCGGCCGCCCGGCAGCATGTCCGCGACGATCGGCGTCCGGTCTGCGATCGGCCCGAATTCGTCGAGTTCGAGCGGGATCCCGAACTCGTGGGCCAGCGCAAGGAAGTGGAGCACCGCGTTCGTCGAGCCGCCGGTCGCCGCGACTGACGCAATGGCGTTCTCGATCGCCTTCCGGGTGACGATGTGCGACGGGCGGATGTCGTGGCGGACGAGGGTCATCGCCAGCTCACCGGCGCGCTGCGCGGCCTCGTCCTTCTTCGGGTCCTCCGCCGGGCTGCCGTTCAGGCCGCCCGGCGAGAGGCCCAGGAACTCCATCGCGGTGCTCATCGTGTTCGCGGTGTACTGGCCGCCGCAGGCACCCGCGCCGGGGCAGGCCGCGCTCTCGATCTCGTATAGCTCCTCGATGGAGATCTTCCCCGCCCGATACGCGCCGACGGCCTCGAAGACCGACACGATCGTGAGGTCCCGGCCCTTGTATGTGCCCGGATAGATCGTCCCGTTGTAGAGGACCAGACCAGGGACGTCCAGGCGGGCGAGCGCCATCGCCGCGCCGGGGATCGTCTTGTCGCAGCCGACCAGGCAGACGACCCCGTCGAGGAGGTGTCCCCGGACGACGAGCTCGATCGAATCCGCGATCACTTCGCGGCTGATCAGGCTCGCCTTCATCCCCTCCGTGCCCATCGAGACGCCGTCGGACACGGCAATCGTATTGAACTCCATCGGCGTGCCGCCGGCTTCGCGGATGCCCCGCTTCACGAACTCCGCCAGCCGCCGCTGGTTGAAGTTGCAGGGCATCGTCTCGATCCAGGTCGTCGCGACGCCGACGAGCGGCTTGGCGAGGTCGTCGTCCGTGAAGCCGATCGCCTTGAGCATCGCCCGGGCGGGGGCGCGGTCCGGTCCATCGGTCAGGGCGGCGGAATGCCGCTTGCCAGGATCCGTGGGGCGTCCATAGGGGGTCGGTCGGTCGGCCATTTCCTGCCTTCGACTGGTGCGCGTGCGTGCAGACGTCAGTG
>JBKJVO010000024.1:0-12419 GCA_046717305.1 Candidatus Limnocylindrales bacterium | reverse complement strand
GCCCACGAGAGCTCGAGGTGGACGCGCGCGCGGGTGATGCCCACGTACAGCAGGCGACGCTCCTCATCCAGGGCGTCCTCGTCGTCGAACGCCTGGCGAATCGGCAGGTTGCCATCCTCGAGGGCCGGCAGGAACACGGCGTCCCACTCGAGGCCCTTCGCCCGGTGGAAGGTGAGGAGGTTCACGCCGTCCGCGGAGCCATCCCGCTCATGGGCGGCGCGGGCCTCCAGCTCCGTGATGACGGCCGAGAGGCCGGCTTGTGGGTCATCGCGGACGACACCGCTCACGATTGCGAGCAGGGTCTCGAGCGCCGCCTGTCGCTCGCGGGCCTCCTCGCCCACGACGGCCGTCCCGTCCTCTTCGAACCCGACGTCGCGAACCCAGCGTGCCCGGATCGCTTCTGGAAGGGCGGAGCCGACCTCGGCGATCTGCCCGCGCCGCAGGCTCTGCACGGCCGACCGGACCTCCGGGCGGTCGTAGAAGCGGACCCCGCGCACCTGGTAGGCGATGCCGGCCCGCGTCAGCGCCTCCTCGATCGGCGCGAGCTGGGCGTTCATCCGGACGAGCACGGCGATCTCATCGAGCGCGACGCCGTCACGGAGCAGCTGCCGCATCCGGGTTGCGACGGCCGCGAGCTCCGCCTCCGCGCTGGCGTGCCTCGACACGACCGGCCGGGGACCGTCCGGACGGGTGGCCTCGAGCCGCTTCGTTCGACCGTCCGCCCCGATCAGCCGGTTCGCCAGCTCGAGCACCTGGGGCGTGGACCGGTAGTTGCGGGTCAGGGTGACGATGTGTGTTCCCGCGTGCCGCTCCGCGAACGTCGTGAGCAGGCGGGACGTCGCACCGGCGAACGTGTAGATGGTCTGGTCCTCGTCGCCGACGACGCACAGGTCCGTACGATCGCCGAGCCAGAGCTCCAGGAGGCGCTGCTGGAGCGGGTTCGTGTCCTGATATTCGTCCACGCTGAACCAGCGCTTGCGGGCACGCACCGCGGCCGCGGCCTCGGGGTCCGTCTCGAGGAGGTCGCCTGTCTGGATGAGGAGGTCGTCGAAGTCGATCCGGTTCGCCCGGGCCTTGGCACGCTCGTAGTCGCCGAAGACGCGGACGAACAGATCGACCGGGACCGGCGGCTCCCGGCCGGCTCCCGCGATGGCGTCCCGCTCATAGGCCCCTGGCGTGATGCGACGGCTCTTGGCCCACTCGATCTCGTCCGCCAGGTCCTTCGCCGGCCGGAACCGGTAGTGACCGGGGAGCTGCCGGGCGAGGCGGGACAGGATGGGCAGCTTCGAATCGAGCAGCTCGGGGAGGGGAGCGCCGTCGTGGTGGCCCGGCCAGAAATGGCGGAGCTGGCGCAGCGCGTGGGCGTGGAAGGTCCGCGCGGTCACGCCCGGAAGCCCGAGGCTCCGTAGCCGCTCCACCATCTCCTTCGCGGCCTTGTCCGTGAACGTGACGACGAGCACCTGGTCCGGATGGACGACGCCGCTCGCGATCGCATAGGCCGTCCGCCGGCTGATGACGAGCGTCTTCCCGCTCCCGGCCCCGGCAAGGATGGCGACAGGCCCGCTGGTGGCGACGACGGCCTCCCGCTGCTCGGGGTCGAGGTCGGCGAGCAGCTGCTCGGCGTCAAGACGGGGCACGAATGGAGCGTAGCAGCGGGTGCTCACCGGGGGCTTATTGCGCCGGTGACGGGAGCGCCTCGCGGGCCGACGCCGAGCCGGCGATCCGCCGGGTTGAGGCTGAGAGAGTGGCGCGCCCGGCGGGACTCGAACCCACGACCTTCAGGTCCGCAACCTGACGCTCTATCCGCTGAGCTACGGGCGCACGCGATGCCGACGGAGAGTGGCGGAGAGGGAGGGATTCGAACCCTCGGAGCAGGTTGCCCCACTCAGCGGTTTAGCAAACCGCCGCACTCGGCCACTATGCGACCTCTCCGTCCGCGGCGGCGGATAGGCTACCACGGGCTCTGGACGGTTGACACCGGGGCGGCGGCTCGGCTACCGTCGCTGGACTGACATGGCTCGCTTCTATTGGTTTACCGACCCGGCATGATCGTTCCCGGCATCTGAGGCCGGGGGCACGAGTCGTGCCGGGTGAAGCAGAGGCGACGACCTCTGCTTTTTTGTTTCCGGTCCGGCCGTCCCACAGGAAGGACGCTCGATGTTCGTCGTCATGGCCCGCACCGCAACGGAGGCCGAGATCCTCGGGGTCAAGAGCCACATCCTCGCCGAGGGGATGACGCCGTACGATCATGCCGGCCAGGAGCGCGTCGTCATTGCCGTGGTCGGGGAGGTCGGGCCGCGGAAGCAGGTCCTGATGAGCCGGCTGGCGGCCCTGCCGGGCGTCGAGACGATCACCCCGATCTCGCGGCCGTTCAAGCTCACCTCGCGTGAGTTCCGCCCCGAGGACACGGTGATCCGGGTCCTCGACGCGGTCATCGGGGACGGCGGGCTCACCGTGATGGCCGGGCCGTGCTCCGTGGAAAGCCGTGACCAGCTGATGGACACAGCGGACGCGGTGAAGGCCGCGGGTGCCACCGTCCTCCGCGGCGGCGCGTTCAAGCCACGCACCTCGCCGTACAGCTTCCAGGGCCTGGGCGTGGAGGCGCTTCGTTACCTCGCCGAGGCGCGCGACCGGACCGGCCTCCCGACGATCACCGAGGTGATGGAGCCGAACCAGGTGGATATCGTGGCTGAGTACGCGGACATCCTCCAGATCGGCGCCCGGAACATGCAGAACTACTCGCTCCTCAACGCGGCCGGCCGGGTGGCCCGGCCGGTGATGCTGAAGCGTGGCTTCGGCGCGACGATCGAGGAACTCCTCATGGCCGCCGAGTACATCGTGGCCGCCGGCAACCCGAACGTGATCCTGTGCGAGCGCGGGATCCGGACCTTCGAGACGTATACGCGAAACACGCTGGACCTGGCGGCCGTGCCGCTCCTCCACCACCTGACCCACCTGCCGGTGATCGTCGATCCGAGCCACGCGACTGGAAAGCGCTGGCTCGTGAAGCCCCTCGCGATCGGCGCGGTCGCGGTGGGTGCTGATGGCGTGATGGTGGAAGTCCACCCGACGCCGGAGGAAGCGCTCTCGGACGCCGAGCAGCAGCTCAACATCGCCCAGTTCGCCGATCTCATGGCGGCCCTGGGCCCCATTCACGAGCACGTCCGCTCGCTCCATGGCGATCCGCTCGTCTCCGGTGCCGCGCTCGGCATCGGTCCGGGCGAGCTGTCGAAGCACTGACCCCGTGGATACCCTCGCGGTCAGTGCCGGCGGCGGTCCCGCCGGCAGCCAGATCATCCACCCTGCGGTCCGGCTGCGCGGCGAGATCGGCCTGCCCGGCGACAAGTCGATCAGCCATCGGGCCCTCATGCTCGCGCTCCTCGCTGAGGGTGAGAGCCGGATCCACGGGGCCGGCGACGGCGCCGACGTCCGCTCCACGGCAGGGGTCTGCCGAGCGCTTGGGGCGAGCGTCGAGCGCGTCTCGAGTAACGGGCGGACGGTCGAGTACCGGGTTTTCCCACCAGGCGGCGACGGGATCCGGGAGCCCGCCGGCATCCTCGATTGCGGCAACTCCGGGACGAGCCTGCGCCTCTTCGCCGGGATCCTCGCGGGCGTGCCGGTGACGGCCGTCCTGGACGGCGACGCATCGTTGCGACGGCGTCCGGTGGCTCGTATCATCGAACCGCTGCGCGCGATGGGCGCGACGCTCCAGGCGCTCGATCAGGATTCCCTCCCTCCCGTGACCGTCACGGGTCGCCGTCCCCTCCGGCCGATCGACTGGACGACGCCCGTGCCGTCTGCGCAGGTGAAGTCCGCGATCCTCCTGGCCGGTCTGCGCGCGGACGGTACGACGCGGGTGCACGAGCGCGTCGCGACGCGCGACCACTCGGAGCGCATGCTCCGGGCGCGGGGCGTGAGCGTCCGAACCCTGCCGGACGGCAAGGGCGGAGCGACGATCGAGATCGACGGAGGCACGGCCGTGCAGGCGATGAACGAGCGCGTCCCGGGCGACCCGTCCGCGGCCGCGTTCTGGCTGGTCGCCGCCGCGATCCACCCCGACGCCGAACTCGTGATCCCGAACGTCGGCGTGAACCCGACGCGGCGCGGAATCATCGATCTCCTGGCCCGGATGGGCGCGCGAATCGAGGAGCGCCCGGTTGGGAACGGCGGGTCGCACGGCGCCGATATCGGCGAGCCAGTCGCCGACCTCGTCGTCAGGACCTCCGAGCTCGATGCCATCGACATCGCGCCGGCCGAGGTCGCCGCGGCGATCGACGAGATCCCGATCCTCTGCCTCGCAGCCACCCAGGCCCGTGGCCGGACGACGATCCGCGGCGCGGGCGAGCTGCGCCACAAGGAATCGGACCGGCTCGCCGGGATCGCCGCCGGCCTCCGCGCCCTCGGGGCCCGGATCGCCGTGGACGGCGACGATCTCACGATCGACGGGCCCGTGCGTCTCAGCGGTGCCCGCACGGACAGCCTGAACGACCACCGGCTCGCGATGACGTTCGCGATTGCCGGGCTCATCGCCACCGGCCCGACCACCATCGGGCGGCCGGAGAGCGCGTCGATCTCCTATCCCGGCTTCTTCACCGAACTCGAAAGGATCCGTCCATGACGAAACGGGTCGTCCTCATCGGCCATCCCGTCGCACACTCCCTGTCCGGCGCGATGCAGCAGGCGGCATTCGACGCCAAGGGCATCGACGCGGCGTACGAGCTCTGGGACCGGGCGCCGATCGCGCTGCCGGATGCGATCGCCGAGATCCGCTCCGAGGACTTCCTCGGAGCGAACGTCACGATCCCCCACAAGGAGCGCGTCGTCCCGCTCATCGACCGCCTCACCGAGGAGGCCCAGGCGACCGGGGCGGTCAACACGATCACGCGCGAGGGCAAGCGCCTCGTCGGCCACAACACGGACGTGCCCGGTTTCGCCGCAGCGCTCGACAGGCTCGTCGGGCGGGCGAAGATGCCGCGCCAGGCGGTGGTCCTGGGTGCGGGGGGCGGGGCGCGCGCGGTCGTCTACGGGTTGATCCGGGTCGGGTTCCTGCGGATCATCGTGTTCAATCGCCACCTTCATCGCGCGGAGGGACTGGTCAAGCACTTCGGCCGGAGCGCCGCGCACATGGAGCTGCGGGCGATGCCCTGGCACGAGTCGATCATCGAGGCGGAGCTGGCGAAAACGAAGATCCTCGTCAACGCAACGTCGATCGGCCTGACCAGGGACGTCAGCCCGATCGCGGCCGAGATCCTGACCTCCAAGCTCCTGGTGCTGGACCTCATCTACAACCGGACGCGGCTCCTCCGGGACGCCGAGGCGGCCGGCTGCACCGCGCACGACGGCGAGACGATGCTGCTCCATCAGGGCGCGGCGGCCTTCACGCTGTGGACCGGCCAGGCCGCTCCGCTCGACGTCATGGGCGAGGCGCTCTCGACGGCGCGCGCCGGCGGTCTCCGTTCGGCCGAGGGCGAGCCGGCAGGCGACGAGACCCCGGCCGGCGATGGGGCCGCGGCCGCCGCTGCGAGCTGAGCGGGAACCCATCATCGTGGACGCGTTCCGCTTCCTGACCGCGGGCGAATCGCACGGCCCCACGCTCGGCGTCACGGTCGAAGGCGTCCCGGCCGGCCTCGCGCTGACCGCCGACGACCTCGCGGTGGACCTGGGTCGGCGCCAGAAGGGATACGGGCGAGGCGCGCGCCAGGCGATCGAGACGGACCGGGCCGAGATCCGGTCCGGGGTCCGTCACGGGGTGACGCTCGGGTCGCCGATCCTCCTTCTCGTCGCGAACCGCGACTGGGAGAACTGGGGCTCGGTGATGCAATCCGCGCCGCTCTCGGACGAGGAGGCGGCGTCGCTCCGTGCGGCGGCGGCCGAGGCCAACAACCGGGCGACGCCGGTCACCCGCGTCCGGCCCGGCCACGCGGACCTCGCCGGCGCCCTGAAGTACGGCCACTCGGACGTGCGGAACGTGCTGGAACGTGCGTCGGCGCGGGAGACGGCCGCCCGGGTCGCTGCGGGCGGTATTGCGCGGGTATTCCTTCGCGAGCTCGGGGTCGAAGTCTGGTCGTTCACTGCCGAGGTCGGCGGCGCGGCGATCGACCCGGCGAACGCCACGCGGTCGCGCGAGGAGGCTGACGCGTCACCGCTGCGATGCCCGGACCCGGACGCGGAGACCCGGATGATCGCCCGGATCGACGAGGCGCGGACCAACGGGGACACGATCGGCGGGGTCTTCGAGGTGGTGGCGCACGGCGTGCCGATCGGGCTGGGCTCCTATGTCCAGTGGGACCGGCGCCTCGATGCGGCGCTCGCCGCGGCGGTGATGAGCATCAACATCGTGAAGGGCGTCGAATTCGGACTCGGGTTCGAGCAGACCCGGCGGTTCGGCTCCGCCGTCCACGACATCATCGACGGTCGGGCGGACGACGGGCACTGGATCCACCGTTCCAACAATGCCGGCGGCATGACCGGCGGCATCTCCAACGGGGAGCCGATCGTGGTCCGGGGCGCTGTGAAGCCGATCTCCACGCTCGCCCGGCCGCTCCCGTCAGCGGACCTGATCACCGGACTGCCGGTGGACAAGGCGCACTACGAGCGGAGCGACATCAGCGTCGTGCCGGCGGCCGGTGTCATCGGCGAGGCCATGGTGATGCTGACGCTCGCCCGGTTCGTGCTCGAGACGCTCGGCGGGGACCGGATGGACGTCATCGTCGAGCGGATGGCGGCGCATCGCCGGCTCATGGCGACGACGCCGCCTGCCCCGCTCATCGGCGGGCGGCCCACGACGCCGGGTGGCGACGAGGCCGGCTCCGGCGGGGACGACTGAGGCGCCGGGACCCATGGACGTCGTCCTCATCGGCCTGCCGGGGAGCGGCAAGAGCGCCGTCGGGCGGCGGCTCGCGGCGCGGCACGACGCCGCATTCATCGACCTCGACGACGTCATCGAGCATGAGGCCGGGCGGCGGATCCCGGAAATCTTTGCGGAGGATGGCGAGGCCGGTTTTCGCAGTCGCGAGCGGGCCGCGATCGAGGGGCTCGGCCCGCCGGACGTGTCGCGCACGGTCCGGCGCGTGATCGCCCCGGGTGGCGGCGCGGTGGTGGACCCGCGGAACCGGTGGCGGCTCTACCGGGGCCGCGTCGCGATCTGGCTGGACGGCCGGCCGGAGGTCCTTGCCCAGCGGCTCCGACGGAGCCCGAACGTGCGGCCCCTCATCGCCGGCCGCGACCCGATCCGCGCCCTCCGGGAGCTGACGACCGCGCGGGGCCGCTTCTACGGGGCGGCGACACGGATCGCGGGCATGGCCGAGGTCCACAGCGTTGTGGATGCGGTCGATGGCGTGGTGCGCGGGGCCGGGACGGCGCCGGGAACGACGCTCCTGCGCGCCGACACCACGATCGGGCACGTCGTCATCGGCGAGGGGATCGCCGGGCGGGTCGTGGCGGAAGAGTTGGCGCGCCTGGGCGCGGCGCGGGCCATCGTCGTGTCCGAGCCCGGCGCGTGGGGCGCCATCGGGGAGACCGTGGAGGCCGGGCTGCGGGCCGCCGGCCTCGCCGTGGAACTCGTGCTCCTGCCGCAGGGCGAGGCCGCGAAGACGATGGCGGTCGTCGAGTCCGCCGCGCGGGAGCTGGCGCATCGACACGTCGAACGGGGCGAGCCGCTCGTGGCTGTCGGAGGCGGGGCGCTCGGCGACGCCGCAGGATTCCTCGCCGCGACGTACCTCCGCGGCGTCCCGGTGATCCAGGTTCCGACGACGCTCGTCGCGCAGATCGACTCCTCGATCGGCGGCAAGACCGGCGTGGACCTGCCCGAGGGCAAGAACCTCGTCGGGGCGTTCCACCAGCCGGCCGCGATCATCATCGACATCGCCCTGCTGGCCGGGCTGCCGGAGCGTGAGCGACGGGCCGCTCTTGGCGAGGCGGTGAAGATGGCCGCACTCGGCGACGAATACCTGTTCGAGCTGCTCGAAACGCGGGGGGCGGCGATTGCAAGCGGCGACCCGGCCGCTGCGACGGACGGTTCGATCGCCGAGCTCGTCGAGCGCTGCGCCTGGGCGAAGGTCGACATCGTGGCTGCGGATGAGAAGGAGGCGGCGGTGCGGATCGCACTCAACCTTGGGCATTCGCTCGGGCACGCCTTCGAGGCAGCGGGCGGGTATCGAGACCTGCGCCACGGCGAGGCCGTGGCGTACGGGCTCCGGGCGGCATGCCGGATCGGGGTGGCGAGGGAGGTGACGCCGCCGGAACGGGCGGCCCGTATCGAGCGGCTCCTCGACGGCCTCGGACTGGGTGCGGGCATGCTCCCTTACTCGCTCGACGCCGTCCTCGACCATCTCGACGCGGACAAGAAGCACCGAGCCGGGCGCCTTCGCTGGGTCCTCCCGACCGCGGCCGGCCACGTCGTCCGCGACGACATCCCCGACGAACTGGTCCGCGACGTCGCGGCCGGGCTCCTCACGCCGGCTCCGGTGGGAGGTGCCGCGTGACTCGTGTTCTCGTCCTCCAGGGCCCGAACCTCAACCTCCTCGGGACGCGCGAGCCCGAGATCTACGGATACGAGACGCTCGACGAGATTCATGCCGGGATCGCACGCCGAGCCGCAGAACTGGGGCTGGAGGTCGATTTCTTCCAGTCGAACCACGAGGGCGCGCTCATCGACCGGCTGCACCAGCGCGACTTCGACGTCGCCATCGTCAATGCCGGAGGCCTGACGCATACCTCCGTGTCCCTGCGGGACGCGCTCGTCGGGATCCAGCGGCCGTTCATCGAGGTCCACCTCTCCGACCCCTCCACGCGCGAGCCGTTCCGCCACGTCAATTTCCTGGCAGACGTTGCCCTGACCTCGATCGTGGGGCAGGGCGCGCGCGGCTACCACCTCGCGCTCGAACGAATCGCGGCCGAGTTCGGGGGCGACCGTGGCCAGGCGTGACGGGCCCGGCGAGTCCGCGGAGCTGCGGCACCTTCGAGAGCGCATCGATGCCTTCGACCGCCGGATCGTCGCGCTCCTGAACGAGCGGGCCGAGCTGGCCCGCGAGGTCGGGCGGACGAAGGCCGCCGCGGGCAGGCGGGGGATCCGCGACATCGCTCGGGAACGGGAGGTCCTCATCCGGGTGACGCTGGCGAACGACGGCCCGATGCCGCAAGCCGATCTCCTCGCCCTCTATCGGCGGCTGTTTGCGGCCACACGGGCGCTCGAGGCGGCGGACCGACGGCGCGGGGAGACCGGCGACGACTGAGGCCGGGGCGGCACCGGGCGGCTTCGGGGCCGCGCTTGAGGCCGCGATCCGCGGACTGCCGGGCGGCCTCCGAACCCGGTTCGCTCCGGCGCCGACGGGGTACCTGCACCTCGGTCACGTGGCAAACGCGCTCGTCGTCTGGGGCGCGGCGCGTGCGACCGGCGGCCAGGTGATCCTGCGGATCGAGGACCACGATCGGCAGCGCTGCCGGTCGGAGTTCGAGAGGGCACTCCTCGATGACCTCGAGGCACTCGGGTTCGCGCCGGACGAGCCGCCGATCGCCTCGTTCCGAACGGGGGCGCCGTCGGCCTACCGGCAGCGCGACAACAGGGCGGCGTACGCGGCGGCGGTCGAGCCGCTCGATGCCAGCGGCCTCGTCTATGCGTGCGATTGCAGCCGCTCGACGTTCGTGACGTGGGCGGCCGCGCACGGACGGGCGTGGTCCGGGCCGGGCTGCCCGGGCGGATGTGAGGATCGCCGGCTGTCGATGACCGCCCCGGGCGTCGCATGGCGAGTTGCGCTTGGCGACGGTGTCGAGGCCTGGACGGACCTGGTCCTGGGGCCGCAGTCCGGCGAGCTGTCGGCGGGCAGCGACCTCCCGATCCGGGACCGCCTGGGCAACTGGACCTACGGCTTGTGCGTGGTCGTGGACGATCTCCGCCACGGCATCGACCTGGTCATCCGCGGCGAGGACCTGCTCGACGCGACGCCGGCGCAGATACGGTTGGGCCGGCTCCTCGGCCGCGACAAGCCGCCTCGGTTCCTGCACCACCCGCTGGTCCATCGCCCGGATGGCCGGAAGCTGTCCAAGGCGGACGGCGCGACGTCGGTTCGCGTGCTGCTTGCCACAGGCGCGTGGCCGACGGAGCTCACAACTCGTGCTGCTGACGCGATCGCTCTAACCGGGAGCGTCGCCGGCTGACTCGGTCATGGGTGGCTCGGTCCGGTCCTCGATCCCCCAGGCGTGGTCGAGAGCGTGCCACGCGATCCGGTGGGCCGCGTAGCGGGCCGTCCACTTTCGACCGGCAAGCGGCGATCCGTCGGAGGGCTCGCTGAGGACCTGGAGCATCGCCTCGCGCATCGCGTGGACAGATTCGGGGTCCGATGCCGTCGGGGCAGGCAGGCGTAGACCCATTTCGCGGGCGTACGCGTGGTCGGCCATGAGCGTGTGCTCGACGATCCTGGGAGTGTCGCGGCCACCGCCGCGCGGGCCCTTGCGGAGGGACTCCGGAGCCACGGCCGCGTTGGCGTCGAGGCGCGCCCACGCCGCGGCAACGAGACGGGCCAGACGCTCCGCGTCGGCGGAGGAGGTCGGGCGTCGATCAGCGACGGTGACCCGGCCGGGGACGCCGAACTCGGTGCTGCCGCCCCCCGGCGCGTTCTCGACGACATCGAGCTCGATGTCATCGGTCGTGAAGGGCTCACCGGGGGCGCTAGCGACGGCCGCATATCGCCCGAGGTGCGCCATGAGGGCCTCGAGAGCGGCCGATTCGGAGTTCCCCGATCGCGTCAATCCGGGCCAATCGATCGCGCTGGCGAACGTACGCTTCGGTGTGGTTTCGATGGCGACGGCGATCCGGCTGGTCATCGCCGCAGGTTAGCGCGCCGTGGCGGCCCGGAGCGTCGCGACCAGGCGGCCCATCGCTGCGACGTCGATGCCGTCTGGCCCGAGGGCATCGACCAGCGCCGAAGCGACGATGACCCCGTCCGCTCCTGCCGCGGCAAGCGCACGGACATGGGCTGCCCTCGACACGCCGAAACCGACGGCGACCGGGACGGGCGAGACGGCTCGGACGTCCGCGATCAGCCCGCGAACACTGGGCGGCAGGCTCGTCCGGGCGCCGGTGACACCCACGAGCGAGACGCAATAGAGAAAGCCGCCGCTCCGTGCGGCGATCGAGGCCCGACGGGCCGGCGATGTGGTGGGCGCCACGAGGTAGACGACGGCCAGACCGGCATCCGCGGCGACTGCCTCGAACGGAGCGCCTTCGTCCGGTGTGAGGTCGGCGACGATCACGCCCGACGCGCCGGCGTTCGCGAGCGCGGCGGCTCGATCCCGACCGTCCCCGCCGCCGATGAGCTGGTTCGCGTAGCCCATCGTCACGAGTGGGGTTCGGGAGCGGGCGGCGGCAACGCGGGCGGCGGCAACGCGGGCGACGAGCGCGAGCGACCGGTCGAAGGTGGCTCCCGCGAGCAGCGCTGCGTGGGACGCGCGCTGGAGCGTCGCGCCGTCGGCGAGGGGATCGGAATACGGGAGCCCGATCTCGAGGAGATCCGCCCCGGCGTCGATCGCAGCGCAGGCTGCGGCGAACGAGCCGTCGTAGCTCGGGTAGCCAGCCACGACGTAGGGGATCAGCGCGGTCCGGCCATCAGCTCGTGCCAGCGCGAAGGCCGCGGCGATCCGGCGCGCGCCGGTGGTGTCGTTCGTGTTCGGCGGCGCAGCCTCGGCGATGGTCACGGGAGTCCCGCCCACGGCTCGATGTCGGCGAAGCGCTCGAGCGCCGCCATGTCCTTGTCGCCGCGGCCGGAGAACCCGAGGAGGACGAGCGCGCCGTCCGGCAGCGGCTGGCCCGACCCCTCCACCCCGGCGAGGAGCTTTGGGAGCGCCGCGACTGCGTGCGCCGTCTCGAGTGCCGGGAGGATGCCCTCGGTGCGGGTGACCGTCCGCATCGCGGCGATCGCCTCGCGATCCGTGGCGGTGGCAACCTCCAGGCGACCCGCTTCCGCCAGCGCGGCGAGCTGCGGTCCAACCCCTGGGTAGTCCAGCCCCGCAGAAGCGGAGTGCGCCTCGACGACCTGACCGTCGCGGTCCTGGAGCATCAACGAGCGCGAGCCGTGAAGGATGCCGGGCGTGCCGCCCAGGATCGCGGCGGCATGCCGACCGGTGTCCATGCCATCGCCGGCGGCCTCGGCGACGGTGAGGCGGACGCTGGGTTCGCCGATGAAGCGTGCCAGCAGCCCGATCGCGTTGGAGCCACCGCCGACGCAGGCGATGGCGAGATCCGGTAACCGACCTTCGATGGCCTGGAGCTGGGCCGCGGCCTCGTCGCCGATGCGCCGCTGGAGGTCGCGAACGATCGTGGGATAGGGGTGCGGCCCCATCGCGGAGCCCAGCACGTAGTGGGTCGATTCGACGTTCGTGACCCAGTCGCGCATCGCCTCGTTGACCGCGTCCTTGAGCGTGGC
>JBKJVO010000023.1:0-4162 GCA_046717305.1 Candidatus Limnocylindrales bacterium | reverse complement strand
GACAGGCAGGACGCGACCTGAAGTCGAGCGCCGGATTCGCGAGGCCATTGAAATCCACCTGATTGGCCTCCGTTCAACAAAGCAACCGGTCCCTGAACCAAGCGCCTGGACCGACGCTGTCGACGTCTGATCCCGGTCATGACCGACTGGCTGGACGGGCTGGAAGCCGGCGCCCCGGATGCCGTCGCGGCGTTCCGCGGCATCGAGGCAGGGAAGTTCATCTTCGTGCAGCGCGAAGTCCGCCGGGGTCGCCGGTGAACCTGCGTCGGGCGGTGTCGCTCGCGGCCACCGCCTGGCTGCTCGGCGCGTGCTCGGCGGCTCCACCGATCTGGGGCATCCCGGTCCATTGGGACGTCGAGGACCCGATGGGCGCGGCGACCGGCGTCCAGGATGGCGACTGCGGCACGATGTCGGATGTCCTGATCGCGCTCCCGGACATGGCCGCCATCGACAGGATGATCGATGCCGCGGGTGGCGGGACGGGCATGTACGCGGCGGGCCACCTGCAGCTGTACTTCGGGTCCGTCGAGGGGGCGGCGAAGGCGTTCGGGGCGACGGCCCTGTTCGTTGGAGCGAACGGCGACGCCTGGATGCAAACAGGTCGAGGGACGGCGCAACGGCTCGCGCCATCCACGACACCGGCGGGGCGGGAGGTCTGGTTCCCGGCCTCGGGGGCCAATTCCGGACCGTGCCCACCCGGCTGACCCGCCTCCGTCCGTTAGGTTTCGCGCCGTGCTACCGTCGCTCGCCATGTGGCTCGACGATCTGGAAGCCGGCGCCCCGGATGCCGTCGCGGCGTTCCGCGGCATCGAGGCAGGGAAGTTCATCTCCGTGCGCCGCGAGGTCCGCCGGCGGGCGGGTTCCGGCAGCGCGGGACGCGTCGCCGCGGAGCTCGCAGCGATCGCCGAGGCACTGACCGCCGTCGTCGAGGCGCTGCCGATCGGAGCCTTCTCCGCCCCCGGCGGGGAGGGTGACTGGAACGTCGCGGAGGCGATCGGGCACGACGCGGACTCGCGCGCGGGCCTGTCCATGGCCGGTGCCCTCGCCGCGACCGGCCGCTTCCCGTCGGACGCGCCACGGGTGGTGCCGGGAGTGCCGGGCGAGAAGCGCGTGAACCGAGAGGCGCTCATCCGAAGGATTGCCGCCAGCCAGCGACTCGTGGAGCGGGCGGCCCGATCGATCGCCGGCCACGAGGAGGACCCGTGCCCGCTGGAGCACCCGCTCGTCGGGCGGCTGCGCTGCGGGGAGTGGCTGCTCTTTGCCGGTGTCCACGACCTGATGCATCTCGAGCAGGTCCACGGGATCGCCGCGGCGTTCGGGGCCGAACCGGCGAGGTGAGCACGCGCCCGGACCTCGTGGCGTGCTGGCTCTTCCGGCTGGATACAGCCGGCCGACCGGAGATCCTCCTGATCCGTCGGGCCCCCGGTCGCATGTACCCCGGCCTCTGGCAGTGCGTCACCGGCAAGCTCGAGGCCGGCGAGCGCACTGCGGACGCGACCCGGCGTGAGGTTGCCGAAGAGACGGGCCTTCGCGGCACCGACCTCGAAGCATTCTTCGACACGGACATCGTCAACTGGTTCCACGATGCCTCGCTCGATGCGCTCCTGTGCGAGGCGGTCTTCGCCGCCCGCGTCCGCCCGGGCGCCGAGGTCGTCATCTCGAACGAGCACGACGATGCGCGATGGCTCGAGCCCGAGGCCGCGAAGGCGCTCGTGACCTGGCCGGCCTATGTGCGGGCCATCGACTTCATCGAGTGGCTGCTCGCGAATCCGGCAAAGGCGGACGAGTTCCGCCTCGGCTGAGGCACGGCGGCACTCCCAGACACGCGACCGACATGAATGAGCGTGGCCCGAAGGCAGATTCGGTCCAAATCTGCACCCCGGTACGTTGGGTCGTGCGCGTTCGTTCGAATCGCGTGTCTCAGGCTGACAGAGCGTCCGTCCCGGGCCTGCCCTACGGCCCCGCTGGTAGACTTCCGGCACCCAGCCGATGGAGCGTCAGGAGGTGCCCCGAGTGATCGACCAGCGCGCCGCCTCCTCCTCGCAGCCGCTCCCCGCGTTCCGGTCCAGGCTGGACGCGATCCGGTCGACGTACGGCTTCGAGGATGTCTCGCTGGCGCCCGGCACGAGCACGATCGAGCCGAATGACGTCGAGCTCGGCCAGTCGTTCTGCGGCCTCGACCTCCGGATCCCGGTCCTCGCGTCGGCGATGGACGCCGTTGTCGATCCGGCGTTCGCCGGGGCGCTCGCCCAGCTCGGTGGCCTCGCCGTCCTGAACCTCGAGGGCGTCCAGACCCGCTATGACGACCCGGCTGCCGTCCTCGAGCGAATCGCCACTGCCCCGGATGACGAAGTCCAGCACGTCCTGTCCGAGGCCTACGCGCCGCCGATCCGCGAGGAACTGGTCGCGAAACGGCTCGAGGAGGTCCGAGCGACGGGCTCGAAGGCCGCCGTCGCGGCGACCCCGGGCGCGGCCAGGAAGTGGGGCCCGTTCTGCGCCGAGCATGGCGCGGACCTCTTCCTCGTCCAGAGCCAGGTTTCGTCCGCCCGCCATCTCGCGTCCGGCTACGACCCTCTCTCGCTCGACGAGTTCACCCGGTTCATGCCGATCCCGGTCGCCGAGGGCAACACGACGAACGCCGAGGCCGCATTTCAGCTCATGGAGCAGGGCGCGGCCGCGGTCTTCGTGGGCGTCGGCCCCGGGGCCGCGTGCACGACGCGCGAGGCCCTCGGCATCGGGATCCCGCAGATCACGGCGATCGCCGATGTCGCCGGCGCGCGGGATGCCTACCTGGAGCGAACAGGGCGCTACGTACCGGTCGTTGCCGACGGTGGGATGCGCCGAGGCGGCGAGATCGCCAAGGCGATCGCGGCGGGTGCCGACGCCGTGATGCTGGGCTCGCCGCTGGCGCGCGCCGCCGAGGCACCGGGCCGTGGCGTGAACTGGGGAATGGCGGCACCGTCGCCGGTGCTGCCACGCGGGACGCGGATCCAGGTCGGGGTCGTGGGAAGCCTGGACAAGATCCTGTTCGGGCCAGCGACCGTTACGGACGGGTCGCAAAACCTGATGGGCGCGCTTCGCCAGTCGATGGCGGCGCTCGGCGCGGGGACGATCCGCGAGATGCAGCAGGTGGAGATCGTCTACGCGCCGTCGGTCGCGACCGAGGGCAAATCCTGGCAGCAGAAGGGCCGCTGACGGACGAGATCGGCGACCAGCTCGCCGGGTGGGGCAAGGTCGTCCGGATCGACACCCGCGGCCGCGTGACGGGGCGGGAGGTCGCCGTCGCGGTCGGGTTCGTCGAGGAACCGGACGGGAGCCTGCTCGTGGCGGCCGGCGATCCGGACGCCGACTGGGCGAGGAACCTCGAGGCGGACGCCCACTGTCGGGTGACGGTCGGTCAGCGCTCGTGGGAGGCCGTCGCCGAGCCGCTCGAAGGTGTCGCGGCCAACCGTGCCGTCGCGGAGTTGATCCTTCGCTACGGCACCCCGGCGGAGCGCCTGGGACGGGGACCGGCGTTCCGGCTGCGGCGTGCCGACGCGAGACTGGGCTCATGACGCGCCTCGGCGATACCATCCGTACGATGCCCGACACGCTTCCCGTCCGACCGGCGCGCGTGGATGAGATGGGTCCGGCCGCGGTCCGAGTCAACGTCTTCGAACTCGCCGGTGGCCAGCCCTTCTTCGATGCCCTCGTTGATCGGTTCTACCAGGGCGTGGAAGTGGACGCCGAGCTCCTCGCGCTGTACCCGGACAAGAACGACCTCGTCGGCGCTCGTCGGCGGCTCGCCCTCTTCCTGGGGCAATACTGGGGCGGCCCGACGACGTACTCGGACGAGCGCGGCCATCCCCAACTGTTCATGCGCCACCGTGGTTTCTGGATCGATCCTGCAGCCCGCGATCGCTGGCTCCGCCACATGCGCGAGGCAGTCGCGTTCGTGGACCCGCCGCCGGCAGTAGCCTCCCGCCTGCTCGCCTACTTCGACACGGCCTCGGAGGCGATGCGGAACCAGGATTGAGCCGGACGATGGCGCTCAGATTCGTCGAGCGTCCTCGCCCGGGATCCCCGCCGCAGTGAGTGCTGCGGCGAACGCCTCGAGGTCGTCCGCTGCCACGTAGAACGCCGGGACGGTGAACGGTCCCCAGCGCACCGGGACCTTCAGGTC
>JBKJVO010000022.1:0-5350 GCA_046717305.1 Candidatus Limnocylindrales bacterium | reverse complement strand
GCGGCCGGGCCTCAATCCGAGGCGGCACAAACCGGCGGGACTCAAGCGCGAGGCCGGGCCCGCCGAGTTCGTCGCCTCTGTCGGGATCGATGTGTCACGGAGGAGGCGGACGCGAACCGTGGTTGCCAGACCGTTCCGCATCCAGTAGGGTTCACCGTGAACGAAAGGAGGTGATGTGCAGTGACGAACCACAGTAGCTGCACCACCTCGCCGGAGATGACCGTTTAGCCGGTCTTCCGAGCGGGTGGAAGCCGCAGACGAACGCCGGTCCGCGAGGGCCGGCGTTCGTGCGAATCCTCGGTCGGATGGCCTCCCGGAAATCGGCCTCCGGCCTCGGAGGGCCGCCCGCAGGTGAGTTCGCGATCCACGAGCCCGCGCCGTCGATTGGAGCCTGCGCCATGGGCGAGGAGAAGACCGTTGCCCTCAACCGGAGGGCTCGCCACGAGTTCTCGATCGAGGACACGATCGAGGCGGGAATCGTGCTGTCCGGGACCGAGATCAAGTCGCTCCGGGCCGGCAAGGCCAACCTGACCGATGCGTTTGGCCGCATCGAGCGCGGTGAGGCCTGGCTGGTGGGGGCGCATATCGCACCGTGGGATCGGGGCAACCGCTTCAACCACGAGCCGAAGCGGGACCGCAAGCTGCTCCTCCATCGCACCGAGATCGACCAGCTCCTCGGCAAGACGAAGGCCAAGGGCCTGACGCTCATCCCTCTCCGGCTCTACATCAGCGAGCGGGGCAAGGCCAAGATCGAGCTTGGTCTCGCCAAGGGCAAGCAGCTCCACGACCGGCGGCGGGACATCGCCGAGCGCGACGCCCTCCGCCAGATGGAGCGGGACATCGCCGAGGCCCGCCGAGGCTGAGCGTTGCCGGGGAGCGTCGCCCCGTCTCGGCGCCCGTTTCTCCCAGATTCCCACCCGTGGACGGTTCGGTTTCGATTCGCCCGTCGGGCCGCAGCAAGCGGTGACCGTCCGGAAGCCATCACGCTCAGATCGGCCGCTTCGCCGGAGCACTCCGCGCCACGACGGCACCGAACCGTCCCTCCATGTCGATCTGACACGAATCCAGGACACGATGTCGGCGATCCGCCCCGGCGCCAGCGACCCGACGTGATCCGAGATCCCATGCGTGATCACCGGCTCGAGCGAGATGGCGCCGCGCAAGTTCAGCGGCCGTGAAGACGAGGAGCCGCTCTTCCTTCCAGGCGGTCAGTCGCATCGATCAGTCGAAGTCGAAGATCGTGTTGCCCTGGTAGAAGAGGAGGACGTACCCGCACGTCAGGCAGACGAGCATCTCCACCCGGTGCGCCGTGATCCCCCACTCGGAGTCGAGCTTGCCCGCCTCGCGGCGGTATTCGTCGTGGCCGCACATCGGGCAGCGCGGCCTGCCGCCGGATTGGGTGCCTGCTGCTCGTCCATCGCGAATCTCCGGGCAAGGATCGGACAGGGGGATCGTACAGGCCGCCCGACCGCGTCGATCCCGCCCGTGGCCGTGGGCGGTCCGCGCCCCTGGATCGTCGGGTTGGCCGATCGGGCGACCTGGGCTAGACTGTCACGGGACGCCCGAGCGCGTTCCGATCCTGTGGGGATGCGTGGTTTCGACAGGGTCCGGAAGACAGTGAACGCGAGCCGAGGTGCCGTCAGGCCTCGTAAAACAGGCGGCAAAACGAAGTACCTGCCAACAAGCAGTCGACTCTCGCCCTCGCCGCTTAGGCGGTAAGGTGAGCGTGGAAGCGGCCTCAGTCCTGCGGGTCGTGGAAGCGTCATGCAGCGGGGCTGCAGCCCGGATGAGTGTCGCGTAGCCCGGGATCAAGCTCGATCTAGAGACGCGTGACTGGACCGACCGGGAGAGTGCCGATCCCCGCCCGGACGGTCGACGAAAATGATCGGACACGCTCGTAGTGGTCGCTGCCGAAGGGCTCTGGACGGGGAGTTCAACTCTCCCCCATCTCCACCACCGCTCCCGCGCGCGGCGCGTTCATCGGTTCGCGCCGGCGCCGAGCCCGGTCCGCCAGGACCTGCCGGGTATGCTTGCCCGAGATGCCGCAGATTCTTGAACCCCCACTCGCCGCCCTCGGCCGCGCCGGCTATCGGCTGACCGGTCCGCGTCGGGCCGTGGCCGACCTCATCGCTGCCCGCCAGGGCCACTTCACGGCGGCGCATCTGGTGGACGACGCCGCCGCACGGCAGCTGGACATCGGGCGGGCAACGATCTTCCGGACCATCGAGGTCCTGGAGGGCGTCGGGGCGATCGAGCGGATCGATCTGCCGTCCGGCGACCACGCCTACATCACGTGCGAGCCGGCCGCCCACCACCACCATGTGGTCTGCGCCCGCTGCGGCCGCGCGACGGACGTGGACGATGCTGGTCTGGCTGCCGTGGTCGGACGGATCGCCAGCGACACGGGCTACCGGATCGACGAGCACCGTCTGGAGCTGTTCGGGCTGTGCCCGACCTGCCAGCACGAACCCGGCGGCAGCGACCAGGGTTGAGGCCCGGCGGAGCTACCCGGCGGGGATGGGCTCCGGCGTGGGATCCGGTACGGGCTCCGGTACGGGCTCAGGCGCGACCCCGATCAGGAGGATCCCGGTGATCCGCGCGTAGTGCGAGTAATACGTCTCCTGATGGACGATGGTGCCCGTCGCGTCGCGGACCGTCCGGGTCACCCAGACATCCTTGCCGTCGACCGGGTACTCGACACGCTCCTTCACGCCGGGCGCCAGGGCCGTCGTGTCGACGGTGCTGTCCGAGGCCGGCTTCACGTTCTTCACGATCGGCGTTGAGAACTTGACTTCCCGGCCGTTGGGGACGGACCAGATGGCGAACTTCACGTAGCCCTTGCTGCCCACGGACCAGCCCGTGCCCCGGATCAGGATCGGGCTCTCCGTGTCGTTCCGGAAGGACATCGTCTGGACGGACCCGGAGCTGCTCTGGAAGACGGTCGCATCCAGTCCGATCGGGTAGCGGTTGATGTAGTAGAAGTGGTTCCGCCGAGCGCCCATCTCCAGGCCGGCGCGGAGCGCGGCGTTGAACATGGTCGTGGAGGTCGAGCAGATCCCGCCGGCGAGCGCGCCCTGCGGCTCTGTCTTTCCGTTGATGATCGCGCCGCCGTCCCTGTAGCCGCGCTCGCGCGTGACCGGGCCGATCGCCTCCCAGAAGTCGAACCATTCGCCCGGCATGACGACGTAGCCATCGATGTCACGGGCCGGGATCCAGATGTTCGCGCCCTGGCCGTTCTTGATCCCGATCGGGAAATAGGTCGTCCATTCCGAGATCGGCTCCATCAAGGGCGCGGTCTCGGTCGCCTCGGCCGTCGTGAGATCGGGTTCCACGATCGTGGCGCTGACGGGGATGCGCGAAACGGTCAGGCGATTCGAGCGCTGCTCGATGACCTCCACCAGCGTGGCAAACGTCCCCGGAACGTCGAGTGCCCGGCCGTTCTTCCCCTCCGTGACGCCGACGACCTGCTTGCCGTCGCCGACGAGGTACGAGGCGTCGATGGGCGCCCTGGCGAAGCGGTCGGCGATCTCGGCGAGGCCGGCCTCGAGGCCGGCCTGGGCTACCACGGGCACGTAGCCGCCGTCGCCCGAGGCGGCGAACGATGTCCAGCCCCGGAGCGACGCGCCGGCGATCGTCCAGATCTCCTGGCCATCGATGAGTTCGACGTCCACGGAGATCCGGATCGCGGCATCTCTGGCCGCCGACGCCTCGTCCGTGGTCACGTTGGGCTCCACGGCGTCAACCGGGACCGTGACGCGAAGGGTGGCGGGCGCGTTGACGTCCGTCAGGAGCGCCGTGGCGGCCCGCTCGGCCGCGTCCACGCCGGATGCGCGGCCGTCGCCACCCGCGCTGAGGATGAAGTCCTCGCCCACGACCGCGACGCTCGCGTCCACCGGCACGAGATCGACGTCGGCCGCATGCGCCTCGATCTCCAGGCGGAGCGCGGTGCCCTCGAAGATCGCGACCGGTTCCAGCTCCACACCACGGACCATGTTTCGGAGGTTCGCGGCAATGCGCTCGAGGGTGGCACCGCTGCGGCCGACGGCCATGGCGCGACCGACGATGTCGTCGACGTCCAGGCGGCGGCCGATGGCGGCAAACGTGACGATCCGTGTCGCATCGCCGGCGGTGAGGACGAGCTCACCATCGGCGAGGCCGACGTAGGCCTCAATCAGGCGCGCCCGGGCCTCCGTCTCGGTCAGACCGGACAGGTCCACAGTTCCGACCTGAACGCCAGGCAGGATCCGCCCCGAATTCGAGTTCTCGAATGCCGCGAGCGCGCCGGCGGACATCGCGAGGACACCGAGGACACCGAACGTGAAGGCAGCGGCAAACCGACGCACAGTCCGACGGCGGCCGGACCCGGACGGTTTCGCCGCGATGACAGTCGAGGCCGCCGGTTCCCGGTCGGGCGCGGGCGTGGTCGATTCGGGCGCGGCGGCCGGATCAGGCGCCGGGTCGGCGGCGGGCTCGGTCTGGTCGTTCGAGGTGTTCATGAGCGAGTCATCCTACCAGCGGCACGGGCGCACGCTCCCCGGAGGTCTGTGGGCGTCGCATTGACGCCTGTCACCCGTACATCGTGACGGGTCCGACCGCAACAAGCACCTGACCCGATCGTCCCGGGCCCAAATGGATGCCCCCGCTCGATCCGACCGTCAGTCGAGACGCGGCAACACCACGATCCGTCGATTGGGCTCCTCGCCGATCGACTGGGTGACCACGTCCGAATGGTTTCGAAGGGCGAGGTGCACCCAACGACGCTCGAGAGCCGGCATCGGTTCCAACTGGAGCATCTTCCCGGTCTCGACGACCCGCAAGGCTGCGCGTTCGGCGATCTCGCGAAGCTGGCGCTCGCGTCTCCCGCGGTAGTCTTCGACGTCCACCAGGACACGCGTCCAGCCGCCCATCTCCTTTGAGAGCATCAGGTTCACGAGGTGCTGGAGGGCCGAGAGTCGCTCCCCCTTCCGTCCGATCAACGCGCCGAGCGCCTCGCGCTCGTCACCCTCTCCGGTGACGTTCAGCCGGCTCGTCTCGGCAGACTCGACGGTGACCGTGACGCTGAAGCCCATCAGGTCGAGGAGCTTCTCGAGGATCACTTTGCCCGCGGCGAGCGCCTCGGGCGACGCCTCGGCGGCTTCCAGTTCGGCGCGCTCGGTCGCGACGGAGCCGCGGGCGGCGGCGACCTCGGCGGCCTCGCGATCGGTCAGCGCTGCGTCACGTCGAGGGCCGCGGTCACGGTCCTCCCGTCGGGGGCCGCGGTCGTCGGTTCGCGGACGGTCCTCCCGTCGGGGGCCGCGGTCCTGCGTGCGGGGGCGGTCGTCGGTTCGCGGGGGATCGTCCGTGCGGGGGC
>JBKJVO010000021.1:0-9269 GCA_046717305.1 Candidatus Limnocylindrales bacterium | reverse complement strand
GCAAGATCGTCAACATCACCGAGGTCTACGGGATCGAAGACGACGAGATCCTCATCCAGGACATCTTTGCCTTTGAGCAGACCGGCATCCGGGACGGAAAAGTCGAGGGCGAACTTCGGCCGACTGGGATCCGGCCGACGTTCATGGGGGTGTTCAAGGTGACGGGGGCGGACCTGCCGCCCGGGGAATTCGGCATCCCTCCCGAAGACCCGGCGAAAGCAGCCCATCGAGGCAAGGCAAGGTGGGGCATCGCGGGAACCGCGCAGACGCCCGATGAATCCCGGCCGCTCGTCGGCCACGGCCGGGCTGTCACCGCCGGCGGCATGGTCTACGTCTCGTCCGTCGGGCCGATCAACCCCGACACCGGTCAGATCGTCAGTGGGTCGATCAAGGACCAGACGCGCCAATGCCTGCACAACCTGAAGGCGAAGCTGGAGGCCTCGGGGAGCTCGCTCGAGAAGGTCGTCTGGGCGAACTGGTCACTGCGTGACCCGAGCGAGTTCGACGCCTTCAACGAGGAATGGGTGCGCTCGTTTCCGGGCGACTTGCCGGTCGGGCAGGGGACCCTGATGCCTCCGTCGCAACGCCGCGCGGGCTTCCGGATCTCGATCGGGGTGATCGCCGAGGCGTAGGTGGAGCGGGAGAGCGCACGCGCGAGGGCCCACGTAGCGCCTGCGGCCGACGCCCTACCAGTCGCTCTTCGCGAGGCGGTTGAACTGGATCTCGAGACGGGAATGGATCGCCGCCGGCAAGTCCTTGTATGTGCCCTGCGCGGCCGACATCCCGATCCGCAGACGTTCGAGGGTCGTAGTGACCACCCCCCGAGCAACCGCTTCAGGGATCCCCCAGCTCCGGGCCTCCACGAGGAGATGATGTCGGGTGATCTCCTCGAGCCGGAACTTCCCGGCCACCGGCAAGGCAGCGCGATCCTGCGAAACAAGGAAGGCCATCGTCGGTGACACGTCATAGAGCGGGGATAGCGTCACCACGCCGTTGCCGTGCACGAGCGAGTAGTTCTTGGCATGGGCATCGGCATTGCCGAATGTGATGTTGACGGTCAGCTGCTGGAGCAGGCGCCGCAGCTCTTCGGTTGGGTTCTCTGAGCGATTGAGAAGGATCTGCGCCAGTCGAGCCATCTGCAGTTCGTGTGGTTTTACCGAGCTGGCGTACTTGTCGGCCGGCGATAGTCCGAGCACCTGACACATGTCTTCCTGATGCGTCCGCACGATGCCGTCGCCGGTGATCGTCCGGTCATAGCGCTCGACGACGAGGGTCGGGCGATGCCCTGCCGGCGCCTGTAGGTGCGCCGTCACGGTCATGGTGGCCGCCGCTGCCGCCATGAGGCACCACGCCTCGGCCACGGCCAGGCCCGGATAGGCGGGCGACTCCGGCTTGAAGATGTGCGTGCTCGGCGCTCCATCGAGTGACAGGCTCCAGCCCTCAAGCGTCTGCCGAAGCATGAGCTTGTCCTGGGCTCCCCCAAGGGAGAGGCGAACGGATTGGTCGACGAGATCGACCAGTCGTGGCAGAGCGTCCAACCGCTCCAGCACCTCATCATTCGTGAGTGGCTCATACCTTCCGGTGGCCGGCGTCCTCCCCTCCGGCATCACGGACACGGCTCCAGCGCACTCCCAGCCGATCGCGGCCAGGAGACCGAAGGTATCTCCGCGTGCGACGCCATGATTCCGCTCGGCTGTCGTCCGCTGGCCCTCCTCTGGAAGCAGCCCCTCGAACCAATCCCGGCTGAAAGCCTTGCTCCACGGGGTCTCAGCTCCCATGGGCGAGACCGTCAGATTCGCAGCCCCTTCCTGAGCATCGAAACGAACACCGCCTCTGGGTTCGCGAAGGAGCGTGCCGACCCGCTGGTCGTGCAGCCAGACGGCGAGTCGCTCAGACATCGTCCTTAGCCTCGGTCTCGGGGCCGCTGACGTGGCCCTTCTGGACGATCACGGCTTTCGCCCCAAGGAGCGCGAGTGCCCGCATCGCGACGATCATGCTCACGGGGCCACCGTGCTCGAGTGCGCCGACCGTCGGTCGGCTCACGTTCAGCCAGGACGCGAATTCTGCCTGCGTCCATGCACGCTTCTTCCGCAGGGCTCGAATCGCCCGCCCCAGGTCATTGGCGTCATACACGTCGCTCGGCATCGTCTTCCTCCATTGTCAACTACGATTGACAATGTTGCGTACAGGACCGAATGTCAACCATAGGTAGCATTCATGGTAAATCGGGGCGATGTCAATCCAGGTTGCAACTCGGACTTGGGCATGCGCTGAAAGGTGAGCCCCCTCGTCAGCTGGTCAGTCTGATCCCCTGCCGCTGTACAACCCGAGCAGCCGGCCGCGCAATGGTCCGCCCGCCCCAACCAGCTTCAGGAAGTCCGACGCAGCGAGCTCGAGCAGCACGCCGTCGGCTTCCGCCGTCACCGTCGCAGTACGAGGCGACCCGAGGAGCAGGCCGAGCTCGCCGAACACCTCGTTGGCACCAAGGTGGCGAAGGACGACCGGTGTTGCGCCGGGCTCGGACTCCTGGGTGACGACGAACGAGCCGGACTCGATCATGTAGAAGCGGTCGGCGGCTTCGCCCTGTCGAACGATCACCTGGCCGGCCGTGACCGGAGCCTCGTGAACGTGCGCCAAAGCTGCCTCAAGCCGGGCGCCCGGGACGCCGGCGAAGAGCGGGAGCTTCGCCACCTCGGCCAGGGTGGCCTCGAAAGGACTGGGCTCGCGCGTGGCTGCGCCGCCGATGAGGACGACACCGACGACCGTCGCGACGATGGTCGCCAGCGCGGTTGCGCCGAGCGTCAGGGCTGCACCGACGCCGACCACGAGGACCGGCAGCGCAATTGCGCCGGCCGCACCGGCCAGGGTGCCGACGGTCATGAACACGCCGAGCCAGCGGCCACGGAGCGCGTCGGGCACGAGGCGCTGGAAGATCGTCGTCATCACGACGTCGACGACCAGGGCTCCCGCAGAGACGATGCCGATCGAGACGAGGGCGACCAGCAGCAGCGGGACGGCCCCCAGGACGAGCAGGCTTAGCCCGAGGATAGCCGTGCCGATGAGGAGCGGAGCCGCGAGGCCGCGCCGCAGGACGAGCACCCCGGAGGTGATGGCGCCGAGCAGGCCGCCGACGCCGATCGCGGCGTTCAGGTACCCGTTCGCGGCCTCACCGGCTTTCAGGACGTCGATTGCCAGGACGACCGTCAGCACCTGGAGCCCGCCACCGAGGAAGCCGCCCAGGAACTGGATGATCCCCAGGCCGGTGAGCGGCACCATGGCGAGCCCGCCTGCGGGTGTCGCCGCCGGTGTCGAGGCGGCCGACACAGCGGGTGCGGCCGCCCCCGCGCCTGCAGCCAGCGTCCCTTCGGAAACCTGCGTCGAATCTCCGCTCGCCGCCGCTGCGGACGGGGCCGCTGCCGCCTCTGCAGGCGGGGCCGCTACGGGAGGGGCTGTCCGCGCTGCGGGCGGGAGCGTCCACAGGATGACGCCGATCACGACGAACGAGAGCGCGTTGAGGATGAAGGCCGTCTCGACGCCGCCGATTGCCAGGAGCACGCCCCCGATCGCCGGACCGACGACATAGCTCACGTTCTGGAGGCTCGCCCAGGCGCTGTTTGCCGGCCCGAGCTGACGTTCGTCCGTGACGAGGCTCGGCATGTAGGCACCCATCGCAGGATAGAAGAATGCCGAGCCGCCCGCGGCGACGATGGCCAGCCCGGCGATCAGCACGATTGGCCCCTGGACGAGGACGAGGACCGTCAGGATCAGCATGATCGACCCGCGGAAGAGGTCCGAGGACAGCAGGACGAGCCGACGTTCGAAGCGATCGGCCACGATGCCGGCCGGGATCGACAGGAAGATGTAGGGGATCAGGCGAACGGCGCCGAACAACCCAACGAGCGCCGCGTCCCCGGACTCGCGGTAGATCACGACGAAGATCGCAACGATGTACAGCCAGTCGCCGATGCCGCTGATGAACTCGCCGATGAGGAGCTTTGTCAGCGGCCGGTTGGCCAGCAGTTGTCGATAGACGCCGAGACCTGCCACCGAATCCCTCCTCAGTTTGCTGTGGTAAGCGCGGTGATAACGTCGCCACTCGGCGTCGGTCGGGCGTCGATCCCGGTTCCCGCGACGGCCGCCGCGAGGAGATCGAGATACGGCTGCGCCCCGACGCGGTCGAAGATCCCGCGGGCTTCGGCGGCGGCATCGCGGGCGGCGGGATCGTTTCCACCCACGAGACGAACGAGGTCCAGTCCGGCCTGGGCAACTGCGAGGTCCACGCCGATCGAGCGGTGGAGGATCATGGCCTCGCGGTACCCCCCGATGGCATCGTCCACTCGACCCTCAAGCGCCGCCAGGCCCGCGCCCATCGCGACCCGGTGAGCAGCGACGAAGGGAGAGCTATCCGGGTTTGCATCGATCCGCGTATGGGCCTCGCGGGCGCGGGCCACATCGCCGCCCCAGACCGCGGCACGCAGCGCGGAAGGCAGGAAGAGCGACTCTGACGCGAGGCCGACCGCCGCGAGGATTCCCTCGTCGGTCGCGGTGGCGTAGTCCCCGCCGAGCATGGCCCGGTCGCTTCGCAGCGCATGCAGGGCAGCGGCGGCAAATGGATCGGACAGGTGAACCGAAAGCGTCTCGATGCGGGTGATTTCCGTGTCCGCCGGTTGACCTCGTGCCAGGAACGTCGAAGCCGTGTTGAACAACCTCCGGATCTCGTCGAGGGCGCTCCCGGTCTCGTCGAACGGGTGGTCGGCCCCGTCAAGCGAGGCGTCCCAATCACGGGCCCCGTAGTAGTCGTAGAACCGCCCCGTCTCTCGAGCCCAGCTCGCCATGCTCCGGTTGCCGACGCGTGTCGCAAGCTCCTCCGCCTGCCCGTACGCGGCCCTCGCATCGCGGAGATCGTCGAGCCCATTCGCGAGGTTGTTCATGGCCCGGATCTCGGCGGCCACGAACCCGCCGTCGTGCGCCAGCTCCACCGCAGCCCGGAGGAGCGCCGTCCCTTCCCGGCGTCTGCCGAGATAGCCCAGGGACGAGCCCTTGTTGTTGAACGTCTCCGCCACGAGACGATCGAGCCCAAGGTGCTCCGCGAGATCGAGTGCCAGGTCGGCCGCCTCGATCGAGCGCGCCGGCTGGTCCGTCCGCATCAGGGCCCGCGACAGGTTCGCCAGGATCGCCGCACGAACCTCGCCTCGATCGGATGTCGGGAATGCGGCGACCGCCGCCTCGAGGACCGCGACAGCCTCGGCGGCCTGGCCGGCATCGATCAACACTTCGCCCAGCAACGCATCGCCTGCCCCCACGGCCAGGGCGTCGGCAGTCACGCGAGCAAGGTCGATCCCGGCGCGCACGAGCACTTCGGCATCGGCGTGCCGAGCCCCGGCGTTCGCCGATCGCGCGGCATGGAAATGCAGCTCAGTGCGCTCACCGGGGGCGGTGGTGATCGCTATGGCTTGGCGCAGGTACGAGACCGCCTGCTCGTGGGCGCCGAGCGTCGCGGCCCGTTCGGCCGCTCCCGAGAGGGCGAGGCGGGCCTGGATCGCGACCGCATCGGCTTCCCCACCCTCGGCGGACGCGTCGATGGCCGCGACGTAATGGGAGGCGAGGAGCCCGGCGAGCTCGTCGTCGCCGAGGCCCTCGAAGTACCGAGCCGCAGCCAGGTGGCGGGCGCGACGCTCACGCTTCGCGAGAGTGCCGTAGGCGACCTCGCGAATGAGCGACTGGACGAACCGGTACTGGCCACGCTCCGGGCTCCGCGGATCGATCTCGACGTCGAACAGCTCCCGTCGAACGAGGCCTTTGAGCCGCGGTTCGAGGGCGTCGGCAGCGCTGCCGCTGACGGCCGACAGTCCGGCCATGCTGAACGATTGCCCAAGGACCGATGCGTCGGCCACCAGACTTCGATCTGCAGGCTCGAGGGCATCCAGACGGCTGGCGATGAGCGATCGAAGGGTGTCCGGGACGGCCAGCACCCCGAGCTCGCCGACCGGCCGGTAGGCGTCGCCATCGCGCTCAAGGCGGCCGTCGGCCACGAGCATCCGGACGGTCTCCACCGCGTAGAGCGGCATGCCGTCCGCTCGAGCCAGGATCGCCTGGATGGCCGCCTCGGGCAGGCCAGGGACGAAGCCGTTGACGAGCTCGCGCATCGCGTCGTCGGTGAGCGGCTCAAGGGCGAGCCGGGTCAGATTCCGGGTCGCGGCTCCCCAGTCGGGGCGCCGATCGAGAAGTTCCGGCCGGGCCAGCGTGATGACCAGGAGCGGCACGTTCTTCGACCACTCGAGGAGGTGCTCGACGAAGTCGAGGAGCCCGGAGTCGGCCCACTGGAGATCTTCGAATAGCAGGACGGTCGTGCCCCGCTCGGCGATTCGCTCGAAGAAGATCCGCCATGCGGCGAAGAGGACGTCGCGCCCGCCGGCTGGAGCCGGTTCAAGCCCGAGCAGGGTCAGCAACGCGGGCTCCACCCAGCGCCGGTCATCCTCGGCCGGCACGAACTGCTCCACGCTGCCCCGGATCTGCTCGCGCGTCGTGGCCTCGTCGTCGGTCTCGGCCAGGCCGACCCGCCGGCGGACCATCTCACCGAGGGCCCAGAACGTGATCCCCTCGCCGTAGGACGGCGACCGGCCACGGTGCCAGTAGATGGCCCCGACGATTCCATCGATGTACTTCTCGAGCTCCCAGGCGAGCCGGCTCTTGCCGATGCCACCCGGCCCCGTGATCGAGACGAGCCGGGTCCGTCGGTCCCGTCCGGTCGAGGCGATGAGGTCCTTGAGCATGCGCAGCTCCTCGTCGCGTCCGACGAACGGCGGCTCGGGCAGATCCGAGCGACCGCTGCCGCCGCGCTGAGCGACGACCCGGAGGGCTCGATAGGCCGGGACGGGCGCGACCTTGCCCTTCAGAGCCTGCTCGCCGGCCGGCTCAAAGGCGATCGCCGCGCTGGCTGCGCGCATCGTCGATTCGCCGACGAGGACGGTTCCCGGCTGAGCGGCGGACTGCAGCCGGGCCGCGGTATTGACGAGGTCGCCCGCCACCATCCCCTGGTTCGTGGCCCCGAGCGTGACGGCGGCCTCGCCGGTCAGCACGCCCGCCCTGGCCTGGATCGTGGGACCCAGGGTTCGAACCGCATCCACGAGGTCGAGGGCCGCTCGCACGCTGCGCTCGGCGTCGTCCTCCCGTGCCGTCGGCGTCCCCCAGACCGCCATGACGGCGTCGCCGATGAATTTCTCGACCGTGCCTCCGTACCGGCCGATGATGTCCGAGGCGATCTCGAAGTACCGGGTCAGGATGTCGCGGACGTCCTCCGCGTCGCGCTCCTCGGCGAACGGCGTGAAGCCGACGAGGTCGGCGAACAGGACGCTGACGAGGCGCCGCTCGGAGATCGCGCCCGGCGCGGCAGGAGTCGAGGCCGGCGCAGACTGAGGGCCGGCCGGGGCGGCCCTGGGCGCGGCCGAGGCCGCTGGCCCGGCACCTGCGAGTGGCGTCGCGCACTCACCGCAGAAGCGCATCTCGGGCTCATTGGTGGCCCCACACGACGGGCAGAGGACCGCAAGCGGCGCCGCACAGCCGCCGCAAAACCGTCGTCCCGGCTTGTTCTCCGTCGCGCAATTCGGGCAGATCACCCAGGCCGCTCCCTCCAACCCTCCGTCGTCATGAGAGCGTACCGGATCACCGTGTCGAATTCTCTCGGATGGGCCGCCCTGGAATCACGAGTCCGTGTCGTCGTGTCCGGGCCCGAGGATGCGCGGAGCGTCGCGGCCGTGGCCAAGCGTGCGATGGCCGGTGTCGTTGGCTTGACGCATTTCGATCTCGCGGCGGCTCGGGCGGAGTCACATCCCGGCTTGGCGTGATCAGGCGCCATGGGACGACGAGGCCGATGTCGAACGACCGGGTCGCGAACTAGAGCCGTCCGGCCTGGACCGAGAGGTAGGAGAAGGGGAGGAAGTAGGCATCCAGCGACTCAGCCGAGGACTCGTATTCGTTGTCGCCGCCAAGGAAGTCGCAGACGATCTCGCGCGCCCGACCGATCTCGACTCGCTGATCCCGCCATCGCTCGTCGTCGAGCGTGAACTCGAACAGTTCCAGCGCCAGGTCGAAGTGCTGCTGGAGGCGCCTGTCGTCCTGTCGGTTCTTCGCTCGCGCTGCTCTCGCGACTTCGGTGCCGATGTTCGCGAGTTGGTCGGCGAGGCTCAGGCGCTCCCAGCGCTCGTGCGTCAGGCCTCCGTGCCGGGCGGCTCCGCTCATCCCTTCACCAACGCACGGACGACCTCGACCACCTGCGCCTGCGTCGCCGGATCCTGGATCGACCTCGACCGGTTGACTGGTGGGCGCAGATTGATGGTCGTCTCGAACTCAAGCCAATCAGGCGATCCGAACTGGTCCGGGTAGAGGTTGATCCCCCAGACGGCGCGCTGTCGAGATCCGTCGTTCAGCATGGCTGCCTGTTCATCGACGTGCAGCCCGCCCCCGATCGCCATCACATTCCGTTCGACATCGACCACGGCCTTCACGAGACCGAGATCGCCAAATGTTCGCCTGGCCGTCTGCTCCAGGTGCGCGACGGTCGTGGGCTTCGAGACGATCTCCACGCCGTTCTCGTTGATCGATGTGGCATCGTCATCTGGTGCGTCGTCCATGCTCCCATCGTCCGCTGTGCGCGCCGTTCGTGCAACGTCCGTTGTACGGCGCCCTCGCAGCGAGTTTCCGCGACCCCCAAGAACCGCGCTCGCGTGAACGCCGCGGTCGACGCCGACTGATGCCGCCGCGCTTTGAGCCACGACTGAACGGGGAGCATTGCATGGTCCGCCTCGGATGACCGAACACGACCCAGGTCGAGATCTCGGCGGCCGCCCTGTGCCAGGCACCGCCCTGACGACGCGTGATGACGGCACGGAGCTCAACCCAGCGTCCGATGAGGACTGGGTTGGCTGGATCTCGGCGAGCAGGACCCGCAACTACCTCAAGGGGGACCCGCTGCTCGATTGGCTCAACCAGTACGGCGAGAGCCACGGCTTCGCGCGGGACGACGAGGTCGCCGGCTTCGACCCGAGGACCGACTTCCTGACCTTCATCTTCGAGCAGGGCCGGCGCTTCGAAGAGGGTGTCCTGCGGCTGATCGGGGAGCGCTTCGAGGTCACCCGGATCGCGTCGGACCCGGCGGGGGACGCGCGGAGCCTCGAGCTCGCGGTCGCGACGCTCGATGCGATGGTCGCCGGTGCGCCGGTCATCGCCCAGGCGGTCCTGCGCAACCCGGAGAACCGCACCTACGGGATCGC